>JADFJI010000083.1:3011-5701 GCA_022566235.1 Chloroflexota bacterium | reverse complement strand
GATCAAGGAACCAACCGAGATTTTCCCCAAGCCAGTACAGAAACCACATCCCCCCATCTGGATTGGGGGCGGCATGAAATCCATCAAGAGGGCGGCCCGGTACGCTGAATACATTGTGCCCTTCTGGCCCACGGCGGAGCAGGCCCGAAATGAATGGATTCCCAGGCTCCGGGAGGAAGGGGCCAAGGTTGGGACCAGTCCCAAGCTGGGCACCTTCACCTTCGCCTATGTGGCCGGGGACGAAGGGGACTTTCAGGCCAGGCTGCCCATGCTGCGGGACTGTGCCGCATTCGAGGATCCCAGCACCGATCCCCTCGAAATCGCCATAGCCGGCACACCCGAGGCCTGCGCTCGGAATGTGAAGACGCTGGAGGCCGCGGGCATCTCCCACTTCCTCATCGACTTCCAGTTCCACGGCCTGGAGCCTGTGTCGTTTATGATGGAGCAGATGGAGACCTTCGTTCGGGAGGTGGTGCCTCTGCTCTGAGTACACAACCCACGGGGCCCAGCTGGCTCGCTGATGAGGTGTCATACTCTGACAGCAGCGGTTTGCAACCCCTCTGGGCATTTGTTAAGCTGTTCTTCCCCCCTCTTTTGACCCGAGGTTTTCGGAGACAAACAGCTATCGGAGGAGAAGATGTCCGTAATTTACAAGGGTGAAGAGATCGAGATTAGAAAGATAGTCACCGGCTCTCTCGATAACAACGCCTACCTCGTCGTGTGCCCCAAGACCAATGAGAGCGTCATGATCGATGCGCCGGCCGAGCCGGAGAAGGTCCTGGCCCAGGCGGAAGGCACCAAGGTGGTTGCGATCCTGTTCACCCACACCCACTTCGACCACACAGACGGCACTAAGGAGCTGAAGGCCGGGACAAATGTCCCACTGGTGGTCCACGCCGACGATGAGGGCCAGCTGCCGGTGAAGGCGGACAGGTACTTCGAGGACAACGGCACCTTTTCCTTCGGCTCCATCACCTTCAAAACCATCCACGTGCCGGGCCACACCCCCGGGGGCACCTCCTTGCTGTGGGGCAAGCACCTTTTCTCCGGCGATACCCTGTTCCCAGGCGGCCCCGGGTGCACGACCAGCCCGCAGAATTTCCGGCAGCTGGTGGGCAACCTGGAGGAGAAGATATTCGTGCTGCCCGATGATATCAACGTCTATCCGGGGCACGGGAAGGAAACGGTGCTGGGCAAAGAGAAGAAGAGCTACGAGGCGTT
Organism: Chloroflexota bacterium; assembly: GCA_022566235.1. Lineage (GTDB taxonomy): Bacteria > Chloroflexota > Dehalococcoidia > Plut-88900 > Plut-88900 > JACZVB01. The sequence continues at coordinate 4,480 of JADFJI010000083.1, read as the reverse complement.
CAAACAGCGCGCACACCCGGCGGACCTTTCTGGGGAAGTATCCTGGGACTCGTGACCCAACAGGGTTGCCCAACGTTATATCTATCAGGTACCAGGGGGGACGATAGACTCAGACCTCTTTGTCGGTTGGTCGCTGCCTGCACTGTAGGAGCGGCTCCGGTGAATCTGGTACTACGCCCTCGGGGCAACTTTCTAAAGAATCAGGCTTAGCGGCGGATGATAGGACAGGCGTTTTATGGTGTATGAAAAGACCACGCTGGACAACGGCCTTAGAATAATCTCCTGTTCCATGCCTCATACCCGGGCGGCCACCATGATCATCTTCGTGGGGACCGGGTCACGATACGAGGATGACAGGGAAGCGGGGGTGTCCCATTTCATCGAGCATCTCTGCTTCAAGGGCACGGAAAGGCACCCCTTGCCCCAGGAGATATCGGAGATCATCGAGGGCGTGGGAGGTATCCTAAACGGCAGCACCGACCAGGAGATCACCACTCTCTGGGCCAAGGTGGCGCTGCCCCACCTGCCCAGCGCCCTGGACCTGCTGGTGGACATGCTGCGAAACTCCAGGTTCGCTCCTGAAGATGTGGAGAAGGAGCGCCGCGTCATCCTGGAGGAGCTGAGCATGGTGAAGGATAGCCCCGGTCAGTGGGTGGAGGTCCTCAGCGATGAGCTGATATGGCCCGACCATCCCCTGGGCAGAGACATAGGAGGGACCCGGGAGTCGGTGGGCGCGCTTACGAGGGAGGAGATACTTGACTATCTCAACGCCCAGCACACCCCCGGCAACACGGTGATCAGCGTGGCCGGGGACATAGACCACAACCAGATAGTGGAGTCCCTGGCCAGCAGGCTCGATGGTTGGGAGCCCCGCACCCCTCGGGGATACGCATCGGCCGTGGACGGGCAGCAGGCCCCCAGGCTGAAGGTGCAGTACCGAAAAACGGAGCAGGTCCACGTGAGCCTGGCCTTGAGGGGACTGGCGGTCATGCACCCCGACCGGTATGCCCTGGACCTCCTGAACATCATCCTGGGCGACGGGATGAGCAGCCGCCTTTTCGTAGAGCTCAGGGAGAACAAGGGGCTGGCCTACAGCATCTACAGCTACACCACCCATTACATGGACTGCGGGGCGTTAAGTCTCTACGCGGGGGTCGAGCCCTCCCGCACCGGTGAGGTGGTCAAGGAGCTGGTCTATCAGCTTCAGCGGCTCAAGGATGGGGTCACGGAGGCGGAGCTGGCCAAGTCCAAGGAGCTGGTCAAGGGGCGTTTGCTTCTGAGAATGGAGGACACCCGGAGCGTGGCCAGCTGGGCCGGGGCGCAGGAGCTTATCACGGGCCGCATACTGACGGTGGACGACGTGGTGGAGCGGATGGAAAAGGTCACCGGCGACGACCTGAAGAGAGTCGCACGAGAGCTGATAGTCACAGAGAAGCTGAACCTCGCGGTGGTAGGCCCCCGCCGCAGCG
>JADFJI010000083.1:0-3001 GCA_022566235.1 Chloroflexota bacterium | reverse complement strand
ATGGCAGCCGGCGCGGTGCTGGCGGGCTGGCTCTACGCCACCTTATCTGCCCGGCACACCGAGCGCTGAACGGACCAAGCCTGAGGGCGGCGCCTGACCGGCGACCGCTCCTCTCAGTGCGGCAGCTTCCCCGCCGCGGCGAGAAAGCGTTACACAACCTTCTCAAGCTGTAGCTGCCTCAGGCCTCAGAATCCTCATGCATAGGGGATGTCGCCAACTTGCTTATCGCCTCGTCGAACGACAGAGGGTGGAGCGATACAGTGGTATCAGTGTGTTTTCTTTTCTTCTTCAGTGGCTAATCCAATGATGTCATGTATTGGGTAACCGATTCCCCTTATCTCCCCGCCTGCCACAGCTTCCGCATAGCCACTCTCTGAGCATAACATCAGCCCTCCCTTCCTTTCCTCCCACACACGGAGTATTCCCACCTCTCCCCCGAACCCTCGAACCCTAACCTTGTCGCCTTTAATGTACATGACGCCTCCTTTTTAGGCATCATATACGGACAAAAAAGCAGTTGCAGATATTGTCTGGCATAGCTTTATAACCAATTCCACTGAATCCCCTTGACCCGGAGTTAGCACGAAGTTATACTAGAGGCATATGGCTATGCCACAATCCGAGGAGGCTTATAATGGATGAGTTAAACGGCACCAAAAAAGAACTTCCAATTTACGTTAGCTATCTAACTTTCACCACATTTCTTGACTGGCTGGGTGAGATGGAGCCCATCCCGGCAACAATGGATCGCTCTCTTTGGAGTGCAAAATTCTCAGGTACGAACGGAGCACAGCTCATGGTGGGCTTGCGATTTTTGGGCCTATTAAAGGGCGATACTACGACCAGTGAATTAAACCAACTCGCTACAGCGAATGATCAGGAAAGGATGCAATTGCTAAAGGTAGCTCTGGAACAAGCCTATGGTGACGATCTCTTAAACAACTTACCCGTAATGACACCGAAAAAACTAGAAGATGCTCTAACGGAGTTAGGAGCGACTGGGGCTACCCATCGGAAGGCGATATCATTTCTTGTCAATGCGTGTAAAGCGGTCGGGGTCAATGTGCCGAAGGCTATTAGTAAGCGGGCACGGAATAAGCCAACGCGTAAGCGCTCGTCTAAGCCGGAAATCCCCGCCGGGACACCGCCAGTAGATAATAACGGAAGCGGCGGTAATAGCGATGGTAAACAACAAGGTGAAGCAAAAACCGTAGAACTAAAAAGTGGCGGTATAGTCACCCTTCTCGTGGACATCGATCCGTTTGGGATGTCCCAAGATGATCGGCGTTTCGTCTTTGACCTCATCGACAAACTTGCTGAGTATTCCAAAGTCGAGCCAGTCGAGAGGGTTGACCCTGAGTTGACTGCAACGGAGTAGAGGTACTTATGCGGAAATACCAAAGTGCTGGGAGTCTCTACGTCTTGGCCAGACACCCCCAGCACTAGGAAGGAGTTTGATATGAGAGTGTACGTCTCATACCCAGGGTTTGAAGCTGGTCAGGGTTGCTACCTCAGCTTCGTACCCATTCTCATAATAGGCTAGGCCCCTTCGGGGGCCTTTCCTTTTCCATTATAGCAAACCTTCTATCGTCGTGGTGTGTCAAAGGGATCACCGCCATCACCCTTGTCGCTCGGCCTCTGGCGGTGATAAAATTGCTTTTAACAGTGGTGGCCCAGACACAGGCAGTTAGCAGGTACCCGTGCCTCAAAAATCCATCTTCGTCAAAGGCGCCCGAGAGCATAATCTAAAGAACATAGATGTTGTCATTCCCCGGGACAAGCTGGTGGTCATCACCGGCCTATCCGGCTCGGGCAAGAGCTCCCTGGCCTTCGATACCATCTACGCCGAAGGTCAGCGCCGCTATGTAGAGTCCCTCTCCGCCTACGCCCGGCAGTTCCTGGGCCGGATGGAGAAGCCCGACGTCGACTACATCGAGGGCCTGAGCCCCGCCATCTCCATCGACCAGAAGGGCGCTCATCGCAATCCTCGCTCCACCGTAGGCACCGTAACCGAGATATACGACTACGTCCGTCTCCTCTATGCCCGGGCCGGCAGGCCCCACTGCCCCAAATGCGGCCGCCTCATCTCTCGACAGACGGTGCAGCAGATAGTGGACTCCATCCTTGGCCTCCCCAAAGGCAGCCGTATCATGGTCATGGCCCCCAAGGTGCGCCGCCGCAAAGGCGAACATAAGGAAGTCTTTGAGGGGGCCCGTAAGGCGGGCTTCGCCCGGGTAAGGGTCAACGGCCAGGTCATGCGCATAGAGGACACCGACAACCTGGACCTGGACAAGCGGAAGTGGCACTACATCGAACTGGTGGTGGACCGCCTAGCCATTGACGAAGACATCGAGATGGCCCGCGTAACCGACTCGGTGGAGACGGCTTTGAGGGAAGGCGGCGGAGTGGTGCAGGTGGCGATGGAGGACGGTGAGGAGCTGGAGTTCTCGGAGCAGTTCGCCTGCGTCAAGTGCGGCACCGGCCTACCGGAGATAGAACCGCGAACCTTCAGCTTCAACAGTCCCCACGGCGCCTGCTCCACTTGCACCGGTTTGGGCTACAAGCTGGAGGTGGACCCGGACCTGGTTATACCCAACAAGAATCTGTCCCTGATGGAGGGCGCGGTGGTTCCCTGGACCCGTTTCGGCCCGTCCAGCGGCTGGTACCTGAGCCTGATGAACTCGGTGGCCGACGCCCACGGCTTCTCCGCCCATACTCCGGTTAAAAACCTGACCGAGGAGCAGCTGAACCTGATCCTGTACGGCAACCAAGACCGCAAAATCACCATAAAGCACAAGACCCACCGGGGCCGCCGCTACAGCTGGGACACCAAATATGAGGGAGTGATATCCAATCTGGCCCGCCGCTACAAAAAAACCGAGTCGGACCACACCCGTCAGGAAATCGAGAAATACATGGCGGCGCGTCCCTGCCCCAGCTGCGGCGGAGAGCGGCTCCGCCCGGAAGCCCTGGCGGTAAAGGTTTGCGGCATGGGCATCAT
>JADFJI010000082.1 GCA_022566235.1 Chloroflexota bacterium | reverse complement strand
ATCTTGCTGTGGTGGATACAGCGCTCCAGAAAAAAATGGACAAAAAATATCACCGAATCGTTTTATCTATTAAGATGCTCAAGAAGCGGGCAGCCTCCAAAGTGGCACAGGGAAGTGATGTTTTTGATGAATTTGTGACCATGGACACTGGAACCGGGCTCGTGCATACTGCTCCTGGTCTGGGAGATGCAAAAATGGGAGAACACTATAACCTGCCTGCACTTTCCCCCATTAATGACCAGGGCGCTTTTACTGAGGACGCAGGAAAATACCAGGGCCAGCACGTGAAACAGGCAGACAAGGTTATCATCCAGGATATCCAGAAGCGGGGGCTGCTTCTTCATGCCGGCCGCGTGACCCATGCTTACCCGGTCTGCTGGCGCTGCAAAACCCCGCTTATTTATCGCATGAGTAATCAGTGGTTTCTCAAACTCGATACTCTCAAAGAGCACATGATCAAGGCGAACAAACATGTGAAGTGGCTGCCTGAATTTGCTCGCGAACGGTTTCACGAAATTCTGCATACTGCTCCGGATTGGGCTGTTACCCGCCAACGCTATTGGGGTATTCCTCTTCCCATTTGGACCTGTTCAAACTGCGGCAACCGCCGGGTGATTGGATCTGTCAAAGAGCTGCGCGAAGCTGCAACCAAACCATTACCCAAAACATTCACCCTTCACAAGGATTCTGTTGACAAGGTCACCCTGAAGTGTGATTGCAAATCGTTCATGACAAGGGCCCCTCACATTATGGACGTCTGGTTTGATTCGGGTATTTCTCCCTGGGCATCTCTTGGGTATCCGTTCAAAAACGCCGCCTTGTTCAAACGCCTCTGGCCAGTGGATCTGGTAAATGAATCCCAAGACCAGACCCGGGGCTGGTTTTACAGCCTCCATGCCATCTCCTCCCTGTTATTCGGCGTCCCGTGCTTCGACAATGTCATCTGCCTGGGCCACATCCTGGACGGCGCAGGGGAGAAGATGAGCAAGCGCAAGGGCAACGTGGTGGACCCCTGGTCGGTCCTGAACGTCCGGGGGGCCGATGCGCTCAGGTGGTATCTGTACACGGCATCCCCGCCGGGAAATTCCCGTCGCTTCTCCGACGACCTGGTGGGCGAGGTGCTGCGGAAGTTCATGCTGACCCTCTGGAACACCTACTCCTTCTTCGTTACCTACGCCCTCATCGACGGCTATGTTCCCGGGGACGGAGATGAGGCGCCGCCCTCTTCCGACCTGGACCGGTGGCTTCTCTCGGAGTTGAACCGCCTGGTGCTGGAGGTGACCCGGGCCCTGGATGGCTACGACCCCACCGATGCAGGGCGCAGGATAGAGGCCTTCGTCGAAAACCTGTCCAACTGGTACGTGCGCCGGAGCCGCCGGAGGTTCTGGAAGAGCGAGAACGACCAGGATAAGCTGTCGGCTTACTCAACCCTGTACCGTTGCCTGGTCACCCTCTCCAAGCTGCTGGCGCCCTTCACCCCCTTCCTGTCGGAGGAGATGTATCGAAACCTGGTGTGCTCCGTCGATAGCGCCGCCCCCGAGAGCGTCCATCTGGCCCGGTTCCCGGAGGCGGACCCGGGCCTCATAGACGACCGGCTCAACGAAGAGACTCGCCTGGTGATGAAGATAAGCAGCCTGGGCCGTGCCGCTCGGAGCAAGGCCGGGATAAAGGTCCGGCAGCCCCTGCCCTCGGTGAGGGTAAAGGTTCGGGACCCGGGTGAGCGGGAGGCCCTCAGGAGGCTTTTCGACCAGGTGGGAGAGGAGCTGAACGTTAAGAGTCTAGCATTTGTAGAGTCCGAAGCGGAGCTGGTGGAATACGGGGTGTCCCCCAATACCCGTCTACTGGGGCCCAAGTACGGTAAGGGGCTTCCGGAGATAGCCCGGGACCTCGCAGCCCTGGACACCTGGACCGTGGCCAGATCGGTACGGGCCGGAGAGGAGGTCCAGGTTGGCAAGCACCGCCTGCTGCCCGAGGAGATAATCCTGGTCGTCGGAGACAAAGCGGGCCTATCGACGGTGGTGGAGGGAGACTATGTAGTGGCCGTAGACACTGATATACCCGAGGAGCTGGCCACTGAGGGAACGGCTCGGGAGATAGTACACCGACTGCAGATGATGCGCCGGTCAGCCGGGTTCCAGGTCACCGACCACATCATCACCTACATCAAAGCTCAAGGGTTGCCCAGGAAAGCGGTGGAAGCCTTCGATGCCTACATAAAGCAGGAGACCCTATCGCACGAGATCGTAGAGGGAGACCCTCCTGAGGAGGCCTTCGCGGAGAGTCATCAGCTTGACGGCGTGGAGGTGGTTATGGGCGTGGTCAAGGTAGACACCTAGACAGAGTTGGGGCCTGGTCGTGCGCTCTCTATTTCGGGGTCAAGGGTGATAGCCACCTGAGAGATGTCGTGGGAATAAGCTGGGTAGCTATTCTCTTTCTCTCAGGGTGACGGAGACGGTAAACTCCTCACCGCCTCTTATGTAGATCAGGTCCAACTCTTCTCCGATGGGGCTGGTCCGAATCAGAAAGATCAGCTCGTCGACGGTGGTGACGGTTTCGCCGATAAAGCTGATTACCACATCCTGCCGGCGAAGACCCGCGTCGAAGGCCGGTGTGTTGGATAGCACGTTGATGAGTATGACACCCTCATCAACACCCAGGTCGAAGCGGGCCGAGAGGGCCGGATTCACGGCAGCCAGGGTGACGCCCAGAAATCCCCTTGCCACCTCGCCCATGGTTATCAGCTGGTCTACTACCCTGTTTATAGTGTCGGTGCCAACGGCAAAGCCTATTCCCGGCGACTGGCGATCCAGGGCGGTGTTGATTCCCACCACTTCACCCTGCATGTTGAGGAGGGGCCCGCCGCTGTTGCCGGGGTTGATCGCTGCGTCGGTCTGCACCAGGTCGTTCAGCATCCCGTCGCTGAGGCTGATGGACCGTTTCAGGGCGCTCACCACTCCTGCGGTGACCGTCGGCCCTCCCTCAAGTGCCAGGGCGTTGCCGATGGCTACCACAGGTTCTCCCACACGTAACTGGTTGGAGTCGCCGAAGGTCAGTACCGGCAAAGTGCCAGCTTTGATCCTTATGACGGCCAGGTCCGACAGCGGGTCGTGGCCTACCGTCTCGGCGTCGAAGATGCGCCCATCGGCCAGGGTAACCAGGATGAAAATGGAGTCCACGATGACGTGGCTATTGGTGACGATGAGGCCCTCGGGGTCTATGATAAAGCCTGTTCCACCCCCTTCTCTCTCCATGTTGGGGTCCAGGAACTGCCTCAGATCCACGGCCCCCGTCAGGATCGAGACCACTGCCGGCAGGGTATGCTCCACCATATCAGCTATGGTTATGAAGGAGGAGGGGTCGCCTGAACCCTCAGAAGCCGCGGAGGGCGACCCTTCAGGGGAGGGGATGGGAGGCTCTTCCCCGGGCCCGCCACCACAGGAAGCCGCGACTATGACCATTACCATGACCAGGGCGAGGGCTCCCTTCGCTTCGAGGCGCCTAATCATCGTCGCTGGTCCTGGTCAATACCAGCATGTCCACGTCCAGGTGGGAAGAGGTGCCGTTGGCTGCAGAGGCCTGTCCTCTGAGCTTCCGGAGCTTGTTCAGACGGGACGAAATGACCGCGCCGAAGAGAAGGATAACTCCCGAGAAGTAGGCCCACGCCAGCAGCACTATCATGGTCGCAGCGGTCCCGTAAACAAGGTTGTATATGGACAGGCTGGCAACATACCATACGAATCCGTTCCGAAGCACCTCAAAGGAGATGGCGGCGACCATCGCCCCGGGCCACACGTCCCTCCAGCGCACCTGAGTATTAGGTATATAACGATACAGGCTGGAAAAAGCCATGAAGGTCAGGACCAGGGGCAGGCCCGAACGCAGAAGGACCCAGGCCCCGTCCCAGAAAATGACCCTGCCCAACTGAGGGGTATTCCTGGAAAATTCGATTATCGGGGTGATGGAGAGGGATATAACGAAGACCAGCCATGCGCCCAACATCAGGCTGAAGTCGATCAGCCTCTCCCTGAAGAAGGGCCTGGGCTTGGTAATACCCCAGGCCGCATTCAGGCCCTTTCTGATTGCCGAGAACACCGCCAGCGAGGCCCAGACCAGGCCTAGGGCAGCCACGGTCCCGGTGTAGGGCCAGTTGGTCGTGACCCCCTTCAATGTCTCAGTGATGAAGTCCTGAGATATGGGGAGTGCGTCCCCCACCCGCTCGATGAAGGAGTCGTAGGACAGGATCCCGCCACCAATCAGGACTATACCCAGGACCATGGGAAACATGGAGAAGAACCCCCAAAAGGCGATGGAGGCGGCCATATGGGGAATGTTGAAGGTCAGGAAATCGTGAACGATGGTCTTGCCGAGGTAGATGAGGGTATCCAGCCTTCTATGGCCCCTATCGTCTCTGGCGCTAAACCACCTGGGATTGAAAATACCTGGAACTCTCATTGGTTTGCTTTAGAAAAGGCGGTGCTCTTGAAGGGACTAGGCTACTGTCTGGGGGTAGTGACCGGGGCCCGTTTTGCGGCCTGGGCCCCTTGCGTAGCCTTTCGCTGGGCTTCGAAGAGACTGTCCATGGACCTGGAGATCACCTCCAGTATCGAGTCCATGGCGTCTCTGGAAAAGGGTCTGCCCTCTCCCGTGCCCTGGACCTCTATCAGCTCTCCCTTTTCGGTCATGACCGCGTTAAAATCCACCTGGGCCCTGGAGTCTTCCTCGTAACACAGGTCTACCAGCACGTCACCATCTACCACCCCGGCGCTCAGGCCTGCGACGGCACTGGTCAGGGGAAGGGACTGCCCGGTGAGGCCCAGGGTCTGCATAGCGTCCCACAGGGCGACGTATGCGCCGGTGACGGCCGCCATCCGGGTGCCTCCATCCGCCTGCAAAACATCGCAGTCGACGGTCAGGGTGCGCTCTCCCAGGGCATCCAGGTCTACCACGGCCCTCAGGGACCGCCCTATGAGCCGCTGTATCTCCTGGCTCCTTCCGCTGGGCCTGCCTTTTTCGGATTCCCTGGGAGTACGGACCAGGGTGGCCCTGGGCAACATGGCATATTCCGCGGTGACCCAGCCACGGCCCCGGCCTCGGAGGAAGGCCGGGACTCGATCTTCCACGCTCACGGTGCAGAGGACCCGGGTCAGTCCCTGTGTGATCATGGCTGAGCCTTCGGCGAAGGCCTGAATGCCCCTGGCAATATGGATGGGTCGGAGCTGGTCAAGTTGTCTGCCGTCGCTTCTCACCAACCGAATCCCTCTCGGAATTGAGTCTCCAGTTAGCACCTGAAACCAATTGAGTATAGCATCCAGGCGTGCCACGGGCAATTTCGCCAGGGTAGGCGTTCGCTTCCGATAGGCACTAGCGGAGGAGCACCTGCACCTCCTTCCAAAGGACCACCTCGCTCAGGCTCACCCGACACTTGTAGGTGTAGACCTCTACTCCCTGGGATCTCGTCTGACGCAGGGTTGCCCCAAACTCCGGGTCAGCCCGGTCGTGGGGACAAAACCGGAGCGCATCCTCCCTCTGCACCACGAATATCACGGCGGCCCTGTACCCCTCCCGCACGGCTCGGGCCAGGGTTCTCAGGTGCCTGGTACCCCTTGAGGTAGGCGCATCGGGAAAGAGGGCTGTGCCATTGGGGACCAGGGTCACGGACTTGGTCTCGATGAAACACCGGCCCCGGGGCCCCTCCAGAAGGAGGTCCAGCCGGCTATCGCCGAAGGTCACCTCTCTGGTGATGGTGGGGTAGCCCTGGAAGGGGGCCAGCCTTTTGGAGCGAAGGGCCTCCTCGACTATCGATGGTGGAAGACGGGCGTCGCAGGAGACCAGGATATCGTCCACGGCGACGAGACATAGATCGTACCTGGTCTTCCGGTGGGGGCCGGACCGGGGCGCCAGGTACACCCTCTGACCCGGGATGAACAGCTCCTTCAACCGGCCCGAGTTGGGCACGTGGGCCAGGACCGGGACGCCCTCCAGCAGGACCAGGGCCGCGAACCGATTGGTCCTCTCGATAAAAGACGCCTCTACCAGTACTGGATTTAGTTTCAAGAACCTGGCTTGTAGGTTAACATCAAGGCCACGGGGAGTGGAGGTACAAGGAGCTTCACGACCGCTTGAGCACGCTATTATGACGCCCGATTCTCCTTAAGAAAAGCAGGCTCTCCCTCACCTCGAAGGTGATACGGATGGCCCTGCTGGCTCTGGCTTCCCATATGCTGCGTGTGCCCTCTATCTTCTTCACTCTCAAGCCCGGATGCCTCAGGTCATGCTCCAAGAGCCTCAACGCTTTATCGGCTGTTCTCTGCTCACTTTTAGTCAGTAGCCTATAGTCCCTCTCGAACCTTTTGGTTACGGCTATACGCCATCCCAATGATGGGCCCCCTGGGGATTGAACGCCATCCTGTTCCCGTTCTACGTGACTAACGGCAACCTTACTTCCTCAACTCCGATAGCAACTCCTCCACCGATTCGAAGGTCTTTACCCGGCCCTCCTCTATATCTGCCTCCGCCTCAAATTCGCCTTCTTGCCACTCACTGGTCCAGAAATAGGCCTGACTCTTGTTTATCAGCCGCTTCGGCACGACCCTTAATTCGTCGCCGTGGACTGAGATCTCCAGAATATCCCCCTCTTGTATGTTGGCGGCCCGCCTTATGGAGGCCGGTAGCGTCAGAACGCCGCGAGCGGTGACCTGGGCCAGCCCTCTCACCTCCTTTTTCGGCTCTGTGGACCGGAAGGGATCGACCTCGGATTTGAATCTTCTCGGCGTCATTTCCCACCTCGTACTGGCTACTGGTTAAGAGCAGCAACATCTTTACCGTGTTACAGTAATACAGTATAATAGATATCACCTCTGATGTCAGCCCCGAGGCGGGAATCCAAAGATTTTCCGACTATTTCTCCATCGTGCCGACTCAGACTACTGTAGGCGTCTATAATATGTCCTGGCAAAAGACTCTTTTGGGGTGATGACAGACTTGAATTTCCTTGAGAAGCTTCTGGCGGCGTCCCGAGGCAACGACAGCCTTCTTTGCATAGGCCTGGACCCGGACCCCGTACGCATGCCCGTTGATGATGTCCTAACCTTCAACAGGGCCATCATAGACTCCACCCAGGACCTGGTATGTGCCTACAAGCCCAACCTGGCCTTCTACGAGGCCCTGGGCATAGAGGGGATGGAGGCCCTGAGCAAGACGGTGGAGTATATACCCGATGGGATACCTATCATCGGCGACGCCAAGCGGGGGGACATAGGCAACACCGCTCGGGCCTATGCCCGGGCCCTCTACGAGACCTACGGGTTCGATGCGGTGACCCTCAGCCCGTATCTGGGACACGATTCTATAACGCCCTTCCTGGAATACCGGGACAAAGGGGTGTTCGTTCTGTGTCGGACCTCCAACCCTGGATCCGCCGATTTTCAGGCGCTCAAGGTGCTGGGAGCCGCAGGAGAAGGAGAGGGGGAACGACCTCTGTACATTGAGGTAGCTTTGAGGTGCCGTGAGTGGAACACGTCGGGAAACATCGGACTGGTGGTGGGCGCAACATACCCGGGAGAGCTGGCGGAGATACGAGGCCTCTGCCCTGAGATGCCGATTCTGGTCCCGGGCATCGGGGCCCAGGGCGGCGACCTGGAGGCCGTGGTCAGGTACGGCGGCGATGCCCAGGGCGAAAGGCTGCTGGTGGTCTCCGCCCGTCAGGTCCTCTACGCCTCCCCCGGCCGGGACTACGCCGACGCCGCAAGGCGGGAGGCCTTAAAGCTGAGGGACCAGATAAACCGCTACCGGGCCGGAAGGTAGCTCAAACGGGCCGCGGCATGATAATGGAGATCAGGATAGGCGACGTGATGAGGCTCAGAAAGCCTCATCCCTGCGGCGGCTCTGAGTGGACGGTGGTGCGGTCGGGGGCGTTCATAGGCATCAGGTGCAACACCTGCCTCCACAGGGTGGTCCTGGACCGGGCCGTATTTCAGCGGCGGGTCAAGGACATAGTGTCCAGGGCCCGACCCCGA
>JADFJI010000081.1 GCA_022566235.1 Chloroflexota bacterium | reverse complement strand
ACTCAGATTGGACACAAGCCCATCGTTGAAGCCCAGCACCCCTGCCCTGACGTTGGCTGTACCGCTGTAGTGACGCCTCTCCAGCGAGATTATCTGGGCATAGTCGGTCTTGCCGGCCAGGCGGCCCAGGGTCTGAAAATGCTCAATTTCGCCCTCGACAATCGAAGAGGCAGTTGGGTCGGCACGGTAGGTGTCTACATCGGCAACCTCGGACTTGAGGATTAGGGGCATCACGGCCCTGGTGCCGAAGACCCGTGCGATCAGACACATGACCCGCACCCTGAGGGTCCGAGGCCAGTCCTCGGGAGAAGGAGCTTCGATCTCCAGTTTCCCTGCCCAGACCCGCACGTGCCGCATCTCGGCTTGCGCGAGGTTCCTGAAAAGCTTGGCGCGCTCTAAATCTTTTTCGATGGCCGCTAACGAGTTATACAGGTCAACGGACTCCAACTCGTTGTGTAGATATCCGAGGTACGTCTCGCGACCATCCTGTTCGCGCTGGCCCCGTTTTCGTCTCAATATTTTCAGCATAGCCCGCTCAGCCCCTTAAGCACCGCCTCAGCAGGACAAGGCCCTTTTCAGAATCCATGACTGGATTACCACCTCTGCTTTGCCCTTTACTCAGCCTGACCTGGCCGGCATAAGACGGAACGTTGCCGGTGTTCAACTGGCGGCCGAGTCCAGAACGTAGTTGATCAAAGTACGGACGGGAACGCCCGTGGCCCCTTTCGTCATATAGCCCCTGTTTTTATCGGTCATGAAGGTCCCGGCTATGTCCAGGTGGACCCAGGGGGTATCCTCGCTGAATTCTGAGAGGAACTGGGCCGCGGTTATGGAGCCCGCGGGCCTACCTCCGGTGTTTTTCATATCGGCGACATCACTCTTGTTCTGCTCCTTGTACTCATCGAACAGGGGCATCTGCCATATCTTCTCTCCGGCGGCCTTGCCGGCCTCGATGACCCGGTCTACCAGGGCCTGATCGTTGCCGAAGGCCCCGGATGTCACATGCCCCAGGGCTATCACTATGGCCCCCGTCAGGGTTGCGACGTCCACCATGGAGGACAGGCCCAGCTTCCGTCCGTAGGAGAGGGCATCGGCCAGGAGCAGCCGGCCCTCGGCATCGGTGTTTTCGATCTCGATGGTCTTGCCATTCATCGCCTTCACCACGTCCCCGGGCTTCTGGGCGCTGCCCCCAGGCAGGTTTTCCGACGCGGGTATCAGGCCCGTTACATTGACCTTTGGCCTGAGTCGCCCGATGGCCCCCATGGCAGCGATCACGGAAGCGCCCCCTGACATGTCCCCCTTCATCTCTCCCATATTCGCAGCCGGCTTCAAGGAGATGCCCCCAGAATCGAAGGTGACTCCCTTGCCTACCAGGCCTAGATTTCTCGAAGGGTCATCCTGGTCCCCCTTGTAACGGAGGATAATCAGTTTGGCCGGCTCTCGGGAGCCCTTAGCCACTCCCAGAATCGCCCCCATACCCAACTCCTCCATCTGCTCCTGCTCCAGGACCTCCAATTCCAGTCCCGAATCCTCGGCCACCTGCCGGGCAACATCAGCCATGTGTGAGGGGGTCATGAAGTTAGCGGGTTCATTGGCCATATCTCGGGCCATCATGGTCGCCTCCGCCATCACCTTTCCCCTATTCCACCCCGACTCTAGGGCAGGGACCTTGGCAGGGTCTACCTCCACGATATGCAACTCCTCTATCTCACCCTTATCTTCATCGTTCGCGGCCCGATGCCGGTCGAATCTGTAAAGCCCCAGTAGACTCCCCTCCGCAATGGCCTGGGCCGCTCCCGAGGGATCCATGCCGCCAATGCCCGCTCCATGCACTATCGTGGCCATCTTCTTCACACCCCGGACTCTTAGATGCCGGCTGACTGCTCCCATGATCTCCCGGACGGTGTCCTGGGTGAGCTTTTCTCTCTCCCCCAGGCCTGCAACGACCACCCGCTTGGGCTTGATTCTGCCAAGGGTGTGGATCGATACTATCTCGCCCTTCTTGCCAGTTATCTCACCATCGTCGATGAGGCCGCTGATGGCACCCCCCAAGGCCTTGTCCACGGCCCCGGTTGCCCCTCCCGGGTGTTTAACCCCCTTGAAAAGGTTGACTATAATCGCATCCGCCTCCACCTCTGTTATGTCTCCCGTTACTACGCTTATGTCCATGCCCTATTCCCCTCTTTCACCCCTTGAGCCATCTGTTTACCTCTCCCACGATTTTATCTATTGCAGATGTTACGTCTTTAGATGTATCGACCACATAATGGTTCCGCCTGATGGCCTCCTCGCGAGGCTGCATCTTCTTATAGACCTCCCAGTCGGCTTCAGAGTGGCCGTTGGCCTGACCTTTGGAAAGACGTCGCCGCAGTCGCCCTCGGACCTCTCTTTCGGGCGCCGTCACACGGACTATCACCAGTTTAACATTCAGGCGATCGGATATACCGTACACGTGCGCCCTCTGATGCTCAACCAGATTGGTGCCATCCAAAAGTACCGGGACACCCTTGCGTAGAAGCTCCTCCATCAGGAGGTGACAGGCCTGAAAGAGGCGGGCGTTCTCTTCGGCACTGTACATGGGCACTGGGAAGAGGCTCTTTCTCAGGGCATCCGTTTCCAAAAGGGCCAGGGGCAACCGCCGGGCAAGCTCTCGGCCTAAGCAGGTCTTTCCGGTACCCGGAAGGCCGGTTATGAGGACCAAGAAGGGTCTAGCCATCCCCTCTGGAAGATGGGAAAGGGCCGCCATTAACCGGTCTACATCACGCTCTACTCTGGCCAGTATCGGGTCCATATAGTCTATCGCGGGCCCTCGTCCTCTGAATTCAGGTCATAGACAACAACTGGGCTTGAAATGTTGAGTTCCATTGGACTGAGAGGTCATGAATAATTAGTCGTTAAATGGCCTTTTCGCTGAAGAGATCGCTACATACAGCGTGTTGAAATAAGGTCCGTCCGAATCAACTCACAACCCCTGAGGTCAATGGTGGCTCCTGTCATAGAGCACCCTGTTGAGCAAAGTGTGTTTCAGGCTGGCCCCTGAGGCCAGGTCCCGGTCCAGTTTATCGGTGGCCCGGCGCAGGACTAGGAGCAGGAAGACGACGGCACACGCCCTTACTACGGGGCGAGGCTCCCTCATGATCCACGCAAATAGCGGCAGACCGAGCCATCCAGCCATCATTCCTATGGGAATCTCATCGCTGTGCTTACTGCGAAATTTAAACCGCTGTTTCCAGGGCAAATGACGTTGGGCCATGATAGGGAAGCTCCAGACAGCAGCCCCAGCCAGCATCGGAATGGCGGACAGAAGCAAGGATCGAGGGCTCAGGGCAAGGGCCAGACCAAGTGTAGAGCTGTTGCCGCGCCCGCCATCGAACCTGCGGAAGACGGGCCACATCTGGCCTGCGACTCCCGCCGCCGCCGCCGCACTGGCAACGGAATTACTGAATCCCAGGGCCCTGGCCACCAGAGGCGGGACTGCTCCCTTGCCCAGGTCCGTCAGGCCGCCAATTATCCCGTAGGTAGCGCCTGCGGTCTGCCACAGATTTCCTGACCCCACTTTGCCCGTGCCGGATTTTCGTAGGTCCACCCCCTTTCTCTTAGCCATCTCCTCGGTGATCGGAAGAGAGCCGTAGAGGTAAGCCAGCACCAAAAAGGCCAGCTTCAACATCCATCTCCTCCTATGGCGATTTCGAAAAGCTCAAAGGGGCCAGGGCCCCGAGCCCTTCGGCATAAAAATAGCGGCCCTGGCCCAACACAACTCTTTGCCAAGAGAGACATCATCTAGGTCATCCCTCGGAATAGAAGGCCAGGCCCAGGACCCCAGGGCCTGTGTAGATGCCTATCACCGGTGTAAAGTGTGAGACGAACAGCTCAGCGCAGTCGATCTCCCTCCTGGCCTGTTCAGCGAATTCGTCAGCTTCTTCGGGCACGTTACCATGTATCACCGAGGCATGGATCGGTCCCTTTCCCTGGACTTCCTTCCCCATTATCTTTAACATCTTCCGTACGCCACTCCGGCTGCTCCTTGCCGCGGTCACAGGCCTGACCTGACCCTGTCGTAGCGTCAGTATGGGCTTGAGGCCGATGAGGGACGCTCCCCAAGAGGCTATCCTTGGAAACCTGCCACTCTTGGCTAGATACCGCAACGTGTCTACCATCGCTACCAGCTTGACCCGGTCCCTGACTTTCTCGGCGGCCTGACACACCTTCTCGATGGTTTCGCCCCGGGCCGCAGCCCTGGCGGCGGCAAGGGCCACGAAACCCTGGGCCATGGCCGCCGTCCCCGAGTCCATCACCCTTATCTCTCTATCAGGCATCTCTTGTGCCGCCATCTCCTGGGCAACTCGGGCCCCTTCGTACATTCCACTAATCCGTGAGGCAACGGTAATGCAGAGTATCCCATCCACCTCTCGGCCCGCCTCTCTGAATATCTCCAGATACGTTCCCGGGGAGGCAGGCGATGTAATCGGCGTCTTCGAGGATTTCTCCAATTGCTCATAGAAGTCCGCCATATTCAGGTCCGGGTCGTCCCGATAGGTTGCATCGCTGAAGACGAAATTGAGAGGCACTATCCTGACGCCAAGCTCTCGAACCATCTCCTTTGGCAGGCACGCTGTGCTATCGGTAACCACGACCACTCGCCGCATTATCACTCCTTTTCCCGAGGGGGCCTGGTCCCAAAGCCCTTCTCCCACAAGAACCTAATTGTAACTCCCAAGCCGTGTCAAGGACTATTGCCTGAGACTGGTTCTCCAAGTAATCTTGAGACCATACCCGACCCTCCCATGACTGACGATGAGAAGTACTGTACTAAAAATCCGGCTGATTCCCAGGGCCTCGAAAAACGAGGTCGTGGGATTCTCACAGGAGATTTTGAAAGTCAGGGTCTGTGCTCCACCCATCGAGGGTCGGGCCAACCGAGACCTGGCTAAGCTCTTGTCCCGAGCGCTGGGGGTGAGTGTCAGAGATATTCAGATCGTAAAGGGGCAGCACTCCAGGAACAAGCTAGTGAGTATTCAGGGCTTGACCCGGAAAGAGGTGCTATCCCGGCTAGGAGCAAATACCTAGGACGCTGACCTCAGCACCGCTGCGATCAACGTCAAGAAAAGGATGGCCACCATTGGGCTGAAGTCGAAGGGCCCGCCCCGGTACACCACCTTCCGTATGGGGCCCAGAATAGGCTCGGTAATCCTGTAGAGGATATCCATCAACCGCGCCATGCTTGCACCACCTCTTCCAGGGGGAAATACCATGGGTAGGATTATCCTGGCGATGATAACAAATGATAGAAGCGTGGCCAGTCTTGCAATCAGGTCGAAAATGTTCATTTACCCACACTCTGCGCCTTGGAGTACGCGGCCAGGACAGCCCTGATTACAGTCCCCTTCAACCCTGCTTCCTCCATCACCAGCAACGCCTCTGCGGTGGTGCCCCCCGGAGAGGTCACCATGTTTTTCAGGATGGCGGGGTGGGTCCCGGACTGGCGGGCCAGAGAAGCGGAGCCCAGCACCGTCTCCACCACCAGCTTCTCGGCGATATCCCTGGACAGGCCCATGTGTACCCCTGCGTCGATCAAGGCCTCTATGAAGAAGAAAACGTATGCCGGCCCCCCACCACTCAGGGCCGTGGCCATATCCAGGTATTTCTCATCCTCTACGAATATCTCCTCGCCCAGGGCCCTGAGGATCGAGGCCCCAGTCTCCCTGTCTTCCAGGCTCACTTTCTCGGTGGCGGTCCACACAGTTATCCCCTGGCCTACCTGGGCTGGGGTGTTGGGCATAGCCCTTATCAGCACATCGTGCCCCAGTCCGTCCCTGAGCCTCTTAACTCCCACCCCGGCTGCAATGGACAGAAGAAGCTGGTCTGGGGCTATTTTGCCTCGAAGCTCCGGCAGCACCTTTGGCATCACCTGGGGTTTCACGGCGAGGATCACGGCATCGGCGCCCATCACAGCCTGGACATTGTCATCGACGGCGTTGATCTTGTAACCTGAGGTCAGGGCCTCTCGCCTGGCGGGGACCGGATCACTGACGACGATATCTTCGGCCCTGGCTACATCTCTATCGAGAACGCCCCTTATGATAGCCTCTGCCATAACTCCACCACCGATGAAAGATAGCTTTATGTCACCCTCCTGTTGCGAGAACTGAAGAAAATCCATTCATAACGGGTCTTGATTAACCGTTGCATTCATCGTAAATTATAACACCCGCTCCTTGAAATGCCCCAATTCAGGGCAAAGGAGGGGGCACCCTAGGGGGAGGTGGCGCCCTAGGGTGCCCGAGGAGATGTGCGCTGGGAGGAGCAGCGCACATGGGTCGAGTAACGGGGAGGTAATCCCGACGATGTCGGGGCTCTCTTGGGGGGGAGCTTCCTCCCCGGTTACAGGCAAATTAATTGTGGCTCTGGTCTATCCGCATTTGTTGTAGCCACACCCGTGACAGGTAACGCAACCTTCCTGATAACTGAGAAGGCTGTTACACTCGGGGCAGCGGCCTAGATATTCTCCTTTACTTTGACCATTGCCGTTATTCCCTACATGCTTGAACAAAGCCGGCTGGGCCTCTAGGGACGGGCCCACGGCCTCGGGTTGAATTTCAGCTACCTTCAGGTGCCTGCTCAGGACCAGGGCCACCGCATCAGGGCCCGACTTTACCAGCTCACCATCGTTCCATGCTGGACAGCAGGTGATGCCCCGCAACTGGTCTATGATCTCATTAGGGTCTATGCCGGAGCGTAGGGCCAGGGAAGTCAGCCTGGAAATGGCTTCCAACTGGGCCGAATCACAGCCACCTGCCTTACCCAAGTTGGAGAAGACCTCGAAGGGCTCCCTCTCCTCATCGAAGTTGATGGTAACGTACATGTTACCGTGGCCCGTGTGGACCTTCTCAGTTATCCCCTGCACTCGGGACGGGCGTTTTCTGGGTGTCGGGCTGACGCCCGTCGGGCCGCCTCCGGCCCGGGCCTTCTCCGTCTGTCCTGTATTGAGAACCTGCACGCTCTTGCTTCCGTCTCTGTAGATAGTCACTCCCTTACACCCCTCCTTGTAAGCGAGCAGGTAGACCTCCCGTACATCCTCCACTGTGGCCTTATTGGGGAAGTTCGCCGTCTTGGATACCGCATTATCGGTGTGCTTCTGGAAGGCCGCCTGCATTCTCACGTGCCATTCAGGAGATATGTCGTGGGAGGTGACAAACAGCTCCTGCACCCACTCTGGCACCTTGTCCATCCCCCGGATGGTGCCCCGATCAGCCAGCTCTTCCATCAGCTCCGGGCTGTAGAATCCCTCTCTCCTGGCGACGGCCTCGAAATAAGGATAGACCTCGACCAGCCGGTCGTTGTCCATGACGTGGCGAACAAAGCTCAGCGCGAACATCGGCTCGATACCGCTGGAGCAGTTGGCTATTATGCTGATAGTGCCAGTGGGCGCTATGGTGGTCCTGGTGGAATTTCGCATGGGCCTGGGCCCCAGGGGGCCCTTGGGCCCGTACACGGATTCCTCCCAATCGGGGAAGTTGCCGCGGGCTCCAGCCAGTTCCTCAGAGGCGACCCCCGCCGTCTCATCAACGAACTGCATAACCCGCTGGCCCAGTTCCAGGGCCGCTTCAGAATCGTAAGGTATGCCCATGAGGATCAGCATGTCGGCCCAGCCCATTACACCCAGGCCAATGCGCCGGATGCTAGTGGAGGTCTCCCGGATCTGGGCTATCGGATAGTTGTTCATGCTGACCACGTTATCCAGGAAATGAACGCACAGCCGGATTATCTTCCTGAGCTTCTCCCAATCGACGTCAGGGCCCTCGTCCTTTTCCACCACCAGCATGGCCAGATTAATGGAACCCAAATTGCAGGAATCATACGGGTATAACGGTTGCTCTCCGCAAGGGTTGGTAGCCTGAATTGGGCCTCGTTTGGGCACCGGGTTAGAGCGAACATCGTTCATGCGGTCTATGAATATCACGCCCGGGTCCCCCGTCTTCCAGGCGCTCTTCACCATCTTGTCGAACACCTCACGGGCCTTCAGGGACTCTTCCTTCTCCCCTGTCCTGGGATTGATGAGGTCGTAGTTTCCATCCTGCTCTACCGCTTCCATGAAGTCTTCTGTGACGGCAACGGA
>JADFJI010000080.1 GCA_022566235.1 Chloroflexota bacterium | reverse complement strand
GCTTTCGCTGATGTCGTCCCGGTCCCAGAACTGCTTGATGTTTTGGGGGTATTCGTTGTCCCAGTGGGGCCAGTCGGAGGCGTAGAAGAGGGTGTCTTCACCCAGGACCTCGATGACCTGGGGCACCAGGGACTCGGAAGGCTCGGCGTGGAAGAAGACCCGCTCGCTCTTGAGGTACTCGCTGGGCTTCTTTACGCAGTCGGGGGCCTCCAGCCAGCCCCGCTTCTCCCACTCCTCGTCCATTCTGTCCAGGAAGAAGGGGACCCAGGTGCAGCCGGTCTCCAGGTACCCGATTCTGAGGGTTGGAAACCTCTCTAAGACTCCACCGTAGACCATGTGGACCACCTGAAGCATGTTGGAAATTGGGAAGGCGGTGGTGTGCCTCTGGATGAACTTGGTGTATTGCATGTATTCGGCGGTCCCACCGTGGACCGCGATGAGGCACCCCAGATTCTGGGCTTCCTGGTAGAACGGATCGAACTTTCGGTCCCCTAAGCCCCCGAACCCTACGGCCGGGACCATGACCCCGGAGAATCCCATCTCGGTTACGGTCCTGCGCAGCTCTTTGACCGATTCTTCTACGTCGGAGAGGGGCATTAGGGAAACGGCCTTCAATCGTGGGCTGACCTTCAACCATTCTTCGGCGACCCAGTTGTTGTAGGCCCGGGTCACGGCCTTCAAATAGTCGGGGTCCCAGATGGTGCCATAGGTGAGGAGGATGGTGGGAAAGAGGAAGGTCATCTCCATATCGCCCCATTCCAGGGCCTCCAGCCAGTCCTTAGGAAAGGGGTGACCCGTAGGTCCCTGGGTTCCCATCCTGCCGCCCAGGGTCGAGTCGGAGAAACTCCGGTTGGTAAGAGCGCTGCCGTGGCCGACCCTTCCCTCCTTGTCGGGTAGATTGTCCAGGAGAAACTCGCTATAAGGAGGGTCCATGTACTCCTTGATACGGGCCTGGTCCTCTATTAAATGACCGTCGGCGTCCATTACCTTGAATGGAAGACTCATGGCTAATTACCTTCCTTTCCGGAACTGTCAGGAGTTTGCGGGACTAGTTTACTCTTTCGGCATTGGCCCCGCAACGATAATCGAAGAGAGTGTTTGACAACAATATCGACCATCCCTTCGATGGGACTCAGGACAGGCCCCCTGGCCCCCTTCCTGGCCAGGAAGGGGGAAGAAATTAGGTTTGTCCCGAACTCGGGACAAACCCCCGGCATGGTTCGACAAGCTCACCACGAGCGGGGGCTCCGCCCCTCAGCACTCCCCGTTTCGAGAAGCTATTTAACGGGCTCCCTAGCGTCGAGTTCTCCACCCCGGGCCCTTTGCAGGAACGAGGCAGTCAGTCCTCCAGCATCGCATCCAGGGGAGCCAGGTCCAGGGTCTCCTCCACCAGGGCCTGGAACTTCTCCAGCTTGGCCGGCTGATCGAGCCGGGGGCTCGACATTATTTCCTCCAGGGCATCCAGGACGTCCAGGGTATCCCTTTCCACCACCGCCAGTGGAATCTGCTTCTCTCTGGCCTTTTCTATGACATACGGAATGGGGTCGTGGTTCCCGGTGAGAATCAGGCAGCGTGTGGGGGTATCCATGGCCGCCCACTGAAAGTCCGGCCTGTCGCCTTTGGCGATGACCACCTTGTTCTCCATGCGCCCGAAATACTCGGGTCCGGCGGGGAAGCCCTCGGCGTCCAGGAGATTGGCGCCCACCATGATACACTCCACCAGGTCATCGTGACCCGAGGTCTCCAGGGCGTATCGACCGTCAAGCCGCTCCACCAGGTCCCCAACGGTGATGCCAAACATCACCCGGGTCTCGGGGACCAGGCCCAAGACCCTCACGCCGGCCTCCGCCAGTGAAGGTACAAGGGAGCTGGCTGCCTGCCTCATGCCCAGGTGGGTTACCCTGTTTATCACAACTCCCAGAAGCGCCTCTCCAAACATCTCATCCACAGAGACCACCCTCTCTACCTCCAGGTCTCTGGTGTAGCCCACAACCAGCAACACCTTTGCCTCAAGGCCCTGGGACACCGCCCTTGATACCTCCCTCTCCAGACTCAGTGTCTCCAGGCCCCCAGCGGCCTCTATCAGGACAACGTCGGAGTCTTGGAACGCATCGTGGTACGAGGACTTTACCTTCTGGTGCAGATCCGCAAGGAGGGGATCATCCGGCGACTTAGAGCTTACGACGATCGGTTCCTGGGTCAGGTCACGGAGCCCAAGGGCCTTCCTGGCGAAGAGGAAGTCCTGGTCCGGGGCAACGGTTTGGTCGGAGTCCCCCGCCAGGGATACAGGCTTCAAATACTCCACCCGCCTCCCCGCCTGCTGCCATCTTCTGGCCAGCGCGGCGCTGAGGGCCGTCTTTCCGTCCCCGGCATTCAGGGAAGCTATATAGAGGACTTTCGGCATGGGGTCTCCCAGATAGTAGAGGCCGTGGCAGCACGTCAGAAGGGGGTCGGGTCGACCCGTATAGTATATCACAGATGAGGCCCCTGAGACCTGCGAGCCTCAGGCCCGAGGGGCTGGTAAATAGCGGCGGCAACCCGGGGCTACACCCACAATTCTACCCCCTGGCCCCGGCCCGAAACCCCGGGGTGAGCCTTGTTGTGGATGCGGGCCTGTATTAGCATTGGGCATCGACGGTATCGACACCAAAGCGGAGGTAACGGACATGCCACCAAAGATAGTGGACATTGACAGCCACGTGCTGGAACCCACCAACATCTGGGAAGAGAATATCGAGCCTGAATACAGGGACCGGGCCCTGCGGCTCAAGACGGACGAGAACGGGCTGGAGTACCTGCAGGTGAACGGCGTAAAACCGAGGGGCCACTTCATCCAGGGCGGACTGCTGGGTAGAGATTGCTCTCAGGGTAAGGACCTGGAGCGAAGGATGACCCCCGGAATGGTCACCTACGGTGAAGCGCTGAGGGCGCTTCCGGCCGCCTCAGACCCCGGTGAACGAATAAAGATACTCGATGCCGAGGGGATCGACGTTTCCATCCTGTACCCGACCCTGGGGCTGAGCTGGGAACCCGAGTGCGATGACCCGAAGCTCGCGGCAGCCTACGCCCGGGTCTACAACGACTGGATTGTGGATTTTTGCAGCTCCCACCCTGACCGGCTGGCGCCCATCGCCCACATAACCACAAGGGACGTGGATGAGTCGGTAAGAGAGCTGAAACGGTCGGTGAGGGCGGGGGCCAAAGGGGCCATGCTCCTGTCTACCCCTTTCGGGGGCAGGGCATACGGAGACGGCTACTACGACCCGCTGTGGGCCGAGGCGGAGGCCTCGGATGTTCCGGTGGGACTCCACGTATGGGGAAATCCAGACCACGCAGGAAGTAACCTGTACCCTGGCCTACAGGGCCCCGAGATGGCCTGGTGGATAGGCAGCATGCTGGCCATCGACGTAATAGTCGGTTTTACCAGCCTGCTTAACGGGGCGGTATTCGACAGGTTTCCCGCCTTGAAGATCGTGGTGCTGGAGACCGGTGGCGGCTGGATCCAATACTGGCTAGAACGGATCGATTCGCAATATGGGGTGTACGGGTTCAAGACCCCGATGAAGGAGAGGCCCAGCGAGTATTTTCGCCGCCAATGCTGGCTGTCCCTGGACCCCGATACCGCACTGGCCGCCGAAATAGTCAGATTCCTGGGTGCCGATCGATGTATGTGGGCGGGAGACTTTCCTC
This sequence comes from Chloroflexota bacterium, assembly GCA_022566235.1. Taxonomy (GTDB): domain Bacteria; phylum Chloroflexota; class Dehalococcoidia; order Plut-88900; family Plut-88900; genus JACZVB01. The sequence continues at coordinate 4,462 of JADFJI010000080.1, read as the reverse complement.
ACGCGGATTCAGGCACGAGTGTGGTGGCCGAGCTCAACGAAAATCTCAGCAGCCTATCGGAGGAGGACCGTCTCAAGGTCCTGGGGGGAAACGCGGTCAAGCTGTACGGGCTGTAGAGTATCCGATAACACTTTCGACCATCCCTTCGATGGGACTCAGGACAGGCCCCCTGTCCCCCTTCCCTTCGTCAAGCTCAGGACAGGCCTAGCCAGGAAGGGGGAGGAAATTAGGTTCGTCCCGAACTCGGGACTAACCCCAGGCCCCGAGTCGTCCCGGTACTCGGGACTCGGCGTCGGGGCACTCCCCGTTAGGAGGAGCTTATTAAATAATCTTACAGACTATCGGGACGGGGGCCACGGGGCTGTCAAACCTGCGGGCGTATAGCGAGCGCAGCCGTGTTCGCCCCTCGCTAGCTCGGGCCCGGGTCCTTGGGGATCACGGCCCGCTTGTGAGTAGCGAGACCTATCTTTGTGTCTCCCTCGAAGGCTTCAATGGAGTAAGTCAGCCGGTTCCTGTCAACCTCGGTGAGGACCGACTTGACCCTGACCTTCTGGCCTATGGACGTAGGCGCGATGTGTCGCAGTCCGTCGACGGCGAATCCGACAGTGGTGTACTCATCGGTGAGAAATGGGTCGGACACCTCTATGCTGGCGTTCTCCATCAGCTCCAGCAGCGCCGGGGTGGATAGGACGTCCGCGCCTTCTCGGCCCGTCCTGTTGGTGGTCATCTCCCTGGTCACCTCTACCACCAGCTCGGCGCTCTGGCCGGGCTTGTGCTTGTCCATGTCCATGGTCTCTCTCCTTAGACGCGTGCTATCTGAGGCGAAATCTACATACGATGGTAGCACACCACGAAAACCAACGGCCCTATCTTGGAGAGTGTTTTCACGCCTGAAGGGGCAACGCTCCCTCAACCATATCAGGGTAAGAGGTCTGCAAAAGGTTAGGCTTCATTGCTATCTGTCCCTGATTGCGATGCAGGTACGGGCGGCAGGCATATCAACTTGACAAACACTCCGTTTTTAGTTAAAATTGGCTTTTGGAAAGCCAATTTTATCTAACCTATTGACTTTTCGTTATTCGGTGTATAATAGTATGGTAAACACGTACTGAGTACGTACTGAATATGTGTACCACCCCAACCGCTTCTGGTGGTTGGTAGCGAGACCGCCTTCGGGCGGTCTCAGCATTTGTAGCAGGTTTATCTATCCCATGGGTATGTATGTCTACATCGATGGTTTTAATTTCTATCATGGAGCTGTCAAAAACACCACATTCAAGTGGCTCAATCTCCAGGAAGTATGTCATAAGCTGTTCCCTAAGCATGACATTGACCTTATCCGCTTCTTCACGGCTCGCGTGATAGGCTTTGACCACGACCCTCAAGCTCCGGACCGTCAAGATGTCTATATACGAGCCCTCGGTACTCTATCAAAATTCCAAATCCATGATGAGGGTTGGTTTGCTAGACATGCAACACTGTATCCTCAGTACCCTTTGGCCTATAGACCTGCAAATCAAAAACCCCCTCGCAGGCCACCACAGTTTGTCCAAGTACAAAGGATTGAAGAAAAAAGAACAGATGTCGATATTGCCACGTACTTACTCGTTGATTGTTTCTTAAACCACTTTGATGAAGCTGTAGTCATATCTAATGATGGCGACTTGGCTCTGCCTATCGAGATGGTTCGCGACCAGTTCCAAAAGGCTATTACAGTTGTGAATCCTCACCACCGGTCAAAAATGAGTAGTGGATTGAGAAAGGCTTCTAGTAAGCAAGTATGGACAATCAACAAGAAAATACTCGCCACTTCCCAGTTTGCCTCGCCAATGACTGACGCTAAAGGTTCTTTTACGAAACCTTCTTCCTGGTAAGTTCTTCCCCGTTCTCTTCGCCTCTCAGTAGTCCCGACCTTAGTCGGCCTATGCCTCGTCCTGAATTATGCAAGACGCTCAATTGACATCGAACTTTGCGGGCGTGTACAATACCGCCGTTTCGAGGGGGGAGTTCCTGGCATTTCCGTTGTTTCTACGATTCTGACGCATTCCGATACGATTCAGGCCCATACCCATAAGCCACAGGAGGTCAAACATGGGTGATTTGTCCCGAAAGGCAGCCATCATAGGCGTCGACGAGTCCGATGAGATCGGAAAAATCCCGGGCAAGTCCCGGCTTCAGCACGCCGCCGAGGCCTCTTTCAACGCCCTGGACGACGCCGGCCTCACGATGAAGGACGTCGACTCCATCTTCATCGCCGGCCCCAGCCCTTACGTCATGGCCGAGTACCTGGGCATCACCCCCAAGTACACCGACGGCACCAATGTGGGAGGGTCGTCCTTCGTAATTTTTGTGCAGCACGCCGTCGCGGCCATCAACTCGGGACTCATAGACGTGGCCCTGATCGTGCACGGCGAGGCGGGGCGAAGCTCCAGGTCATACCACGAGTCAGACCTCAACATGCCGGCCGCGCAGTACGAAGAACCCTACGGGTTTGTCATCGAACCCCACGCTTATGGCGTGGCCTGCTCTCGCTATATGCACGAGTTCGGCCAGGAACGGACCCAGAACGCTCTGGCTGAGATAGCCGTCTCCACCCGTAAATGGGCACAGCTCAACCCCAAGGCAATGATGCACGACCCCATGACCATCCAGGACTATCACGAGTCACGCTGGATCTCCTGGCCCTTCCACATCTACGACTGCTGTCTGGTCGCCGATGGAGGCGGGGCCACCATCGTTGCTTCCGCCGCCGCCGCTCGCAACGCCAGGAAGAAGCCCGTGTGGATCCTCGGCTCCGCTGAGGGACACGACCACGGCGAAGGTGTCGGCCAGCAGGACGACCTCTGCTCCACCATCGCCCGGGACACGGGCCCCAGGGCCCTGGGTATGGCCGGCGTCACCCACGACGACATCGACCTGGCCATGATCTACGATTCTTTCACCTATACCACCCTCGTCACCCTGGAGTCCCTGGGCTTCTGCGGCAGGGGCGAGGGCCCCGACTTCGTGGCCGACCAGCGCACCGCCCCGGGGGGCGACTTCCCCTTGAACACCAACGGCGGCGGCCTCTCCTACTGCCACACCGGCATGTACGGCATGTTCCTGCTATTGGAGGCTACCCGACAGCTGAGGGGCGAGGGCGGCGATAGGCAGGTGAAAGACTGCAAGCTGGCCCTGGTCAACGGCACCGGGGGAACCCTCTCCTCATGCGGCACCCTGGTCCTGGGCACCGACTAAGGAGTCCCTCCCTCCCACCCATTTGCACTTTAAAGGGGGCCAGTGGCCCCCTTTAAAATGCCCCCAAAAAACATGCTATCCTGTTCTCAGGTCTGGGGCTGAGGGAAATATGAGCCAGCGACTAAAATTTCGCGCAGTCTACGAAAAGCGCGACGGCTGGTACATCGGGTATATTCCTGAGGTGCCCGGGGTCAATGCCCAGGAACGTACGCTGAAAGCAACTCGGGAAAGCCTGACTTCTGCCCTACGTGAACTGGCTGAGATCGACCCTGACGCCGTGCCCCTCCCGAAAAGACAATCATAGCCCCAGGCACTTGCCTCGAAGAGGCCAGCGAGGAGGCCACCCGCCAGCTAAGGGGCGGGGGTTCTGAGCTCTCCGCCATCCTGCCTGTCCTGAGTTTGTCGAAGGGAGTTCATCAAAGGATGAGCCTCACTAAACTGTCATTCTGAGCCCTTCGTTTCTCAGGATAAACTCCGCAAAGCAACTGGGGGGAATTCCCACCAAATCCACGCCCCAGCATGAAAACTGCTGCACCGCCTTTAGTACCCCCTACCACTGAAAGTTAGTACGATTGCACCTTTTAGCTAGTGGCTGAACCCCCCACCCTTGTGGGCGAAACGCTTTCATGGAGGAGCGAAAATGGTGGTAGTGAAGATTATTGTTGCTCTCCTTGTTGTTTTCGCTGTTGGGATTTTCATCGCGGTGTTAGGCGAGATAGGGGACTCAGGTGGGATGTTTTTTTTAGGCCTTTCCATTGTATTCCTAACTCCTGTTATCGCCTCTGTCATCATCATATTTTTATTATTCTTTAGGATCATCGAGCCATCAAGTGAATCAAAACCAAGTGCCGAGTACCTCTTCGACCAGGCTCGTACGTATTGGAATAAGAAGGAGATGGATAGCTGCCTGTGGAACCTGAGAAAAGCAGTAGAGCTGGACCCCTTATACAGAGAGAAGGCCACCTATACAAAAATGAAGCTGGGATTAGCTGAGCACTTCTATAACCGGGCTTGTATGCGCTCGGTGGAAGGAAATGAACCCGGGGGTGTGAGAGACCTGGCAAAAGCCATAGAGCTGAACCCGTCGTGCAGAGAGAAAGCTAAGCAGGACAAGGCCCTGGAGTGGGCCAGACAAGACCCGCGAGTGAGACGGCTTCTAGGAATGAGTGAGATGTAAAGCAGACGGGGCTTGGTAGTCCCTACTACTCAAGATTAGTCCAGATGT
>JADFJI010000079.1 GCA_022566235.1 Chloroflexota bacterium | reverse complement strand
TCAACTCCCACACCTTCGAGCCTGCGCCCTCGGTGGCCAGGCTCGTGGCCAGGGCCGACCTGATAGTCCTAAACGGCCTGTTCCTGGAGGAGCCCTCCCTCGAGATGGCCCGGGCCAACAAGAAAAGAGACGCCGTGATACTGCTTCTGGCCGACAGCACCATCTCCCGGGACCAATGGGCCTTCGATTTCAGCTTTCCCCAGTCGGCTGGACGCCCCAATCCCCACCTCTGGCCCGACCCCAACCTGGCCCTGCATTACGCCGAACTGCTCCACGAAAAGCTGGTAGAGCTCGACCCCGAGAACGCCGCCTATTACGATGCCAATCTCGATGCGTTCAGGGAGAGGATCGACCAGTTCGACACCGCCTTCCGTGTGGCGATTGCCACCATACCCCCGCAAAACCGAAGGCTCCTCACCTATCACGACTCCTGGGCCTATTTCGCCCGGCGCTACGGCATGGAGGTTGTGGGTGCGGTGCAGCCATCCGATTTCACCGAGCCCTCGGCCCGTACCGTCGCCCGCCTTATCGACCAGGTCAAGGGGCTGGGTTTGCCGGCCATATTCGGGTCAGAGGTTTTTTCAAGCAAAATACTGGAGCAGATCGCCAGGGAGTCGGGCGCACAGTTCATCGACAGCCTGGCCGACGACGACCTGCCCGGGTCCCCGGGAGACCCCAGGCACTCCTACCTGGGCCTCATGCTCCAGAACGTGGAAACCATGGTGGAAGCCCTGGGCGGCGATATCGCCGCCCTGTCAGACCTGGACCCTGGCCTCGTCTTCCAGGGGGAAAGCGGAGCCGTCTACCCCCAGTAGGGAGTTGCTTTGCTTCATCCATTTCCACATAAGCCCGTTGCCGGCAATCCCCTCGTCAGACTGGAAAACGTCACCTGCGGGTACAATGGGCAGCCGGTGCTCAGAGACCTGAGCCTGACGTTCATGCCCGGCGATTTCGTCGGGCTTCTGGGTCCCAGCGGCTCCGGCAAGACCACCCTCCTGCGGGTAATCCTGGGGGCCGCCGACCTGTATTCCGGCCAGGTGACGGTGAACGGGGTCTCGACCCTTAGAAAGAGGCCCCGGGTCGGCTATGTGCCCCAGCTCGAGACCATAGACTGGAACTTTCCCGTGACCGTCCAGGAGGCTGTGCTCATGGGGTGCACCATGAACAATCCCCTGTTCCCCTGGTTCCATCGCCGGGAGCTGACCGTGGTCATGGAGATGTTGGAGAGGTTGGGCATCGCTCACCTGAGCAAGCGCCACATTCGGGAGCTGTCCGGAGGCGAGCAGCAGCGGGTCTTCCTGGCCCGCGCACTGGTCAGCAATCCCAGGCTCCTTTTGCTGGACGAGCCTACGGCCGGGGTCGACATCAAGACCCGTGACGACGTGATGCACCTGCTCCACGATCTCAACCACCAGGGCATCACCATCATAATGACCACCCACGAGATTAATGCCGTGGCGGCCCACCTGCCCTGGGTGATCTGCTTGAACAGGAGGATCCTGGCCGAAGGCCCCCCCATCGACGTCTTCACTTCAGAGACCTTGAGCCTCACCTACGGCGCCGAGATGCCCGTCATCCACTACCGTGGGCTGGCCCTGGTCGCCGAGCGTCCTCATCCTTTCACCACCGAAGGCTTGGGCCGCGATCACCTGGAAGCGCATGAGCCACCGGAGGGTAAGCATGTTTGAACCCTTCGAGTATCAGTTCTTCGTCAAGGGCCTCATAGCAGCCACCATGGTGGGAGGGCTGTGCGGCCTCCTCGGGGTATACATAGTCCTGCGAAGGATGGCCTACATAGGTCATGGCCTCTCCCACGCGGTCTTTGGCGGTGCGGTGGTCAGCTACGTCATGTCCTTCAATTTCTTCATTGGGGCCGGCATATGGGGTTTCCTTTCAGCCATACTTATCAGCCTCACCACCCGGAAGAAGACCATAGGCGCCGACGCCGCCATCGGCATAATCACCACCGCCAGCTTCGCCCTGGGCATCGCCCTCATAAGCCGGTACAAGACCTTCACCCGGAGCTTCGATGCAGCCCTCTTCGGCGATGTCCTGGGAGTCACCAACGGAGACCTGATAGCCATAGCCGCTGTAACCGCAGGCACCCTGTTGGTGGTTTTCCTGGGATACAAGCTACTGCTGTTCTCCACCTTCGACCCGGAGGTAGCCCGCTTCTACGGCGTCCCAACGGGATGGGTGGACACCATGTTCTCCCTCATCCTGGCCGGCACCATCGTGGTATCTATGCAGGTCCTGGGCGTTACCATGATCGCCGCCGCCATCGTAATCCCACCCATCGTGGCCCGGCTCCTCACCAACAGCTTCAAGCACATGATTTTCATCTCCACGGGGCTCGGGGCCTTCACCGGCCTCGGCGGCATCTATCTCAGCTATTGGTTGGACGTGTCATCGGGTGCTACAATAGTGCTGTTCGCAGCCCTACTTTTCGTCCTGGCCCTGGTCTACAGCAGCCTTAGGGAACGGGTCCTCCGGCGTTCTTCATCCAGGACCTTCAAAGTGCCGTCCGATTCCTCCGGATTTTACGATTAGCTCATGACCTAGTACCCGGCAGCCGAAATCAGAATAACGTTCAGTCGAGTATCGTCGGGAGTCCAGAAGGGCGGAGCCCCCCGCTTGTGGTGAGCTTGTCGAACCATGGCGGGGGTACTGTCCCGACAAGTCCCGCGTATCGGGACATGTCGGGACCAGAATCCTCTTTCCCTCTTCTACAAAAGGCCTGTCCTGAGTCTATCGAAATATCGAGTCGGCCAAGAGGTTGGCCCATGAAACTAAGAGACAAAGTCGCCATAGTGACTGGCAGCAGCAGGGGCATCGGCAAGGCGATAGCCATCGGATATGCTAGGGAAGAGGCGAAGGTTGTCGTGATGGCCAGGACAGAGGAGCCTGGCCAGAGCAGGCTGCCGGGCACCATTCACCAGACCGCCGAGGAGATCCGGGCCCTGGGTGGGGAGTGTCTTCCCATCCGCTGCGACCTCACCAGGGACGAGGAGATCGAGGCCATGGTAAATACCGTGGTGGAACGCTATGGCCGGATAGACGTGCTGGTGAACAACGCCGCCATCATCCTTCACAGCAGCGTTGCAGACACCTCCTTCAAGCTGTGGGACCTGCTTATCAAGATCAACGTCAGAGCCCCGGTCAACCTTTGTAAGCTGGTCCTGCCTCACATGGTGAAACAGCGAAACGGCAGTATCATCAACATCACCTCGGAGTCGGCCCGAGACCCCGCAGGGCTGACCCTTTACGGGGCCGGCGACGCCGCCCTGGAGAGGTTCACCCAGGGCCTGGCCCTGGAGCTGAAGGAGCACAACATCTCCGTCAACGCCCTTGACCCGGGCCGGGTCAAGACCGAGGGAGCCCTGTACACCTACCCTGAGGATACCGACTGGACGGGGTGGAAAGAGCCATCGGAAGTAGCGCCGGCTGCCGTATTCCTGGCATCCCTGGTGGACACCAATTTCACCGGACGTGTCATCGCCGTCGAAGATTTCGGAAAGACGTGGCCTTAGCCTGTTGCATAGCCGATAGCGACATGTCTACGTCAAATGAGAAGGGCCTTAGCCCCCCACAAGAATGTCGTATCCGTGTGGGCAGCGTCGATGTTCACTATCTGGTTGCCGGCTCGGGCTCCCCGGTACTCCTGGTCCACGGACTCGGAAACTCGGCGGCGGCGTGGCGAAGCAACATAGGCCCCCTATCGGAGAGATTCCATGTCTATGCCGTGGATCTGCCGGGGCACGGGCTTTCCGCCCCTTACAACGGCAAGTACAGCCTGTCCTATGGAGCCCATTTTATCGGGGGGTTCCTGGACGCTCTGAATCTGAAGTCCGTTGGCATAATCGGCTCCTCCCTGGGCGGGATGCTTGCCCTGAAAACAGCCCTGGACCTACCTGAAAAAGTCAAAAGGTTGGTGCTAGTCGGCAGCGCAGGCCTGGGGAGAGAGATGGCCCCCTTCCTCCGGTGGTTGACCATACCCATCCTGGGACAGCTGATGGCGAGGCCCAGCCGGCGCACCACCAGGCTCAGTCTGGAAAAGGCCGTCTTCGATCCATCCTTCATCACCGATGATCTGGTGGAGGAGGTCTATCGCTACCGGGCCATCCCCGGGGCCACTAGCACTATGGTGAAAATCCTCAGGACCGGGACCAACATCCGCGGGCAGAAGGCCGGCTTTGTGCTACTCGACCAGTTAGATTCCCTGGGCACGCCAACCCTCATACTATGGGGTGCCCAGGACTCGATATTCCCCGTGGCCCAAGCCTGCAGGGCTCACGGGCGGATTCCAGGCTCGAAGCTGCACATATTCCAGGACTGCGGCCACTGGCCCCAGATGGAAAGGAGCAAGGAGTTCAACGCCCTGGTGACACAGTTTTTGCTATGAGAACGGTGAACAGAGTCGTCATACCAGCGGCGGGCTGGGGCACCCGGTTCCTCCCGGCGACCAAGGCCGTGCCCAAAGAGATGCTGCCCCTGGTGGACCAGCCCATCATCCACTACGGAGTCGAGGAGGCCTCCGCCTCAGGCATAGGCCAGGTCATCATCGTGACCTCCCAGGGAAAAGAGGCGATGGAGGACTACTTCCTACCTGACCCGGAGCTGGAGGCCTTCCTTAAAGCTAGAGGAAAGGCCAGCCTGCTGGCAACCATCCGGGACCTCTCCAGCAATATCCAGGTCACCTACATAATACAGGAGGAGCAGTTGGGGCTCGGCCACGCCATCCTCATCGCCGAGAAAGCTGTCGGCCCCGAGCCCTTCGCCGTCCTACTCCCCGACGATGTGATCCAGTCTCAAAGGCCGGTGCTGGCGCAGATGATCGACCTGTTCCAGGAGCACGGCGCAAGCATCCTGGCCGTGGAGAGGGTTTCCAGGGAGCGGGTCTCCGGCTACGGCATCATCGATGCCGAGGAGATAAGCCCCGGTTTTTACAGGGTGCGGGGCCTGGTGGAGAAGCCCCGACCCCAGGATGCTCCCTCCGACCTGGGGATCGTGGGCCGGTATATCCTGACGCCCCGGATATTCGATGCATTGAGACATACCGAGCCCGGGGCCCTGGGCGAGATCCAGGTCACCGACGGCATCGCCAGGCTGCTGGAATCGGAGCCGGTCTACGCCTACCAGTTCCAGGGGGTAAGGCACGATGCCGGCACCCCTCTGGGACTTATCAAGGCCTCCATCTCCATAGCCCTCTCCCGAGATGATCTCGCACCCGGGCTGAGGACCTATTTATCAAACCTCCCCGAGGTCCGCGGCCCCAGGTGATCTACAATAGCAAGTGATCGACAATAGATAGATAATGGGGAGTCCATCCATCCAGTACTGAATGGATGGGGTCTGTCCCGACAAGCCCCGAGTATCGGGATATGTCGGGACCAGGTTTATTCTTTCCCCCTCTCCCTGTGGTAAGCATGTCCGAGGCCGTTTAATAAGTCCTATAAAGCGGGAAGTGCCCCGACGCCGAGTCGGGGCCGGGGGTTTGGGGGTGTCCCCCAAACCTAATTTCTTCCCCCTTCCTGGCCAGGAAGGGGGAAAGGGGGATGGTCGATAGTGTTATTAAAAGGCCTCTCCAGATACTGGCTTGACAACGAATATACACCGACATAACCTTCTGCAAGGTACTGGTAGCCAGCGTCGTTAGGAGGAATAGAGATGCCCATGGCCTTAGAGGGGATCAGAGTCATAGAGCTGACCACCTATCAACAGGGGCCCGTGGCCGGGGCCCTGCTGGCAGACATGGGGGCCGAGGTCATCAAAATAGAAGAGAAGGGAAAGGGCGATCCCGGACGGTCGGTGAAGACCCGGGTCCCGGGTAAGGAGCCGTTCCCGTTATCGTATTACTTCGAGAACAACAATCGAAACAAGAAAGGCATCGCCCTGGACTTCAGGGCGGCAGGGGGCAGGCTGATCATCCACCGGCTTGTGGAGTCGGCAGACGTATTCCTCTCCAATTTCTCCACGTCCATCCTGAAGGACCTGGGCCTCGATTACCCAACCCTCTCGGACATCAACGACAAGATCGTGTATGCGGTGGCTTCCGGCCTGGGGACCAGGGGCCCGGATAAAGACAAACCATCCAGCGATATAACGGCCCAGTTCCTGGGGGGCATCCAGAACCACGATAATCGGGACGGCCCCGTCCCATTCTGGGGAGGCCTGGCCTCGCAGCAGGATGCCATTCTTATGGCCTTCGGCATAGTCACCGCCCTCATCGCCCGGGAGCGAAGGGGAATAGGCCAGGAGGTCCACTCATCGTTGCTGGGGAGTCAGGTCAACTGGGGCGCCCTGAATGTGCAGAGCAACATATTCAATGGAAGGGAGCCCTGGGGCATGAAGCGGGAATCTCCCCTCAGCCCCTTCTGGAACTACTACCAGACCAAGGACGGTAAATGGCTCTGTCTGGGATTCCTCCAGGAGAGCAGGGACTGGCCCACCTTGTGCCGCGTCCTCGAACGGGAAGACCTGGAGTTCGACCCCCGGTTCGATAGCAACCCGAAGAGGACCAGGATCAACAACAAGGTCTTGATCCCCATTATGAGAGAGGCCTTCGCGAAGAAGACTCTGGCCCAGTGGGAGCCGATACTCAACGAGACGGACCTGGGTTGGGCTATGCTCCACGACTATGAGATGGTAGCCACCGATCCACAGGTGGTGGAAAACGATTACATAGTGGATTTCCAGCACCCCAAGGTGGGGCCTATTCAGATGGTGGGCATTCCGGTGTGGCTAAGCGAAACCCCGGGAAGTGTGAGGACGCCGGCCCCGGAGCTGGGGCAGCACACCGAGGAGGTGCTGACTCAGCTCTGCGGTTACGACCCCCAAGGCCTGGAAAGGCTGAAACGAGAGAATATCATCTGATCATCGGGAGATTGCCGACATGGTGATGGCATTAGAAGGTATCCGGGTCATAGATATGACGGTCTGGCACCACGGGCCAGGGGGCTCCACATTTCTGGCCGATATGGGGGCTGAGGTGATAAAGGTGGAGGAGCGCCTCTCCGGGGACCCGGGCCGCCACTCCATGTCCCTGGGCGGCATGAATAACCCCCTGGGCATCTCCTATTACTTTGAAAACAACAACCGGGACAAGAAAAGCCTGGCCATAAACCTGAAAACGGAGAAGGGCCGGGAGGTCATGTACCGGCTTGTGGAGAAGTCCGACGTCTTCCTCTCCAACTTTCGCAAGACCGGGCTGGCGAGGCTGGGCCTGAGCTACGAGGAATTGAAGGCGATAAATCCGAAGCTGATCTATTCCCACGGCTCTGGCCAGGGGACCAGGGGGATCCACAAGGGCCGGCAGTCCAACGACATAATCGGCCAGTTCTGGGGCGGCTATGTGAGCTACGGCAGCGTCGAGGGCCCCATGTCGGTATGGTCGGACCTGGCCGACCGGGGCGGTGCGGTGACCCTGGCCTGGGGCGCGGTCCTGGCCCTCTTGGCCCGGGAGAGGACCGGCATTGGCCAGGAGGTCAACACCTCCCTCCTGGGGGGCCAGATCCACCTGGGGGCGCTCAACTTCCAGCAATATCTCTTCGAAGGCCGGGCCACCAGCCCCCTGGAGAAAAACGGCGAGAACCCCACCAACCCGTTCTACAACATCTACCAGGACGGGGAAGGAAAGTGGCTGTGCCTCGGGGCCGAGGGAACCGACGAGGAGTGGCGTTCCCTGTGCAAGGCCCTGGACTCCTCGGGCCTGGAGGATGACCCCCGCTTCGATAGTCAGGAGAAGAGGACCCGGGACAACGCCCCCGAGCTGGCCGCCGTCTTGAAGACGAAATTCGCAGAAAAGCCCCTATCTCATTGGAAGGAGCGCCTGGACGGAAACGGATTGGCCTGGGCGCCCCTGCGGAACTACTCCCAGGTCATAGAGGACCCACAGGTGCTGGAGAACGAGTACATCGTCGACCTGGACCACCCCAATCTGGGCACCCTGAAGTACCTCGGTCTTCCCGTACACCTCAGTAAGACCCCCGGCAAGGTGAGGATGCCGGCCCCCGACCTGGGCCAGCACACCGAGGAGGTCCTCACCGAGATCTGCGGCTACTCCTGGGAGGAGGTGGCCGAGATGAAGGCCCAGGAGATCGTCAACTAAGACCCTCAGGCAACCCCCCACCCCTCTGACATCATCGACCTCGACTCGCCAGGGTCGGGGTCGCTCGCTTTCACCACCGCTTCAATCTCAACTCGCCGAGACGGACGTAACCACAGGCTCCGAATCAGCGCCCCTACCCGGCCATCGGGTTCTTCCGAACCCGCCCGGGACGGGATGGTG
>JADFJI010000078.1 GCA_022566235.1 Chloroflexota bacterium | reverse complement strand
CCGGCACTCAGGGGGAGCCCTCATCGGCCCTGTCCCGGGTGGCGAACCAGGAGCACAGGCGCATGCAGATCATAGAGGGCGATACCGTTATAATGTCGGCCTCCCCCATCCCGGGCAACCAGACCCTCATAAGCAGGACCATCGATAACCTATTCCGGCTGGGAGCCCACGTACTCTACGGAGGGATCAAGCAGGTCCACGTCCACGGTCACGCCAGCCGGGAAGAGCTGAAGCTGATGATTGGGCTGACCACTCCCAGGTTCTTCGTACCTGTGCACGGGGAATACCGACATCTCGTCCTTCACGCCCAGCTGGCTGAGTCCCTGGGAATACCTTCGGACAATACTTTCGTGTTGGAAAACGGTGATGTTCTGGAGTTGACCGAGGAGCGGGGTCAAGTCTCCCAGACAGTCCAATCGGGGCCCGTATACCTGGATGGCGCAGGCAGGTGGAACAGCGATAGCAGGGTCCTTCGGGATAGGAGGCGACTTTCCAGGGACGGGTTTGTTATAATTACGTTAAGTAGAAATAGAATTACCGGTCGCATCGACCCTTCTCCGGAGGTCGTAACCTACGGGTTTATAGAGGACGAAGAGGCCGAGGCCCTTGTCGGAAGCACCCGCAGGGTCTTGGCCGAGGCCCTGGATGGCAAGATTAATAGCGGCAACACAAAGGACATTGAAACTACCGTGAAGAGCGCTTTGAGCAAGTTCTATTTACAGGAAACCAAGCGCCGCCCGATGATATTGCCCGTGATTATCGAAGTGTAAAGGTTCTTTTATCAGTGATGTAGAGGTTAAAGATGTAGGAAAGGAGGAAAGATTATGGCTAGAGCCAGAGGTCCAACAGCAATGAGATTCGGCCTGTCGGGTCCTGGAATGGCGAATCCAGAAGTCAGGTGGTTTGCATCTGGAATAGTATTACTAATTATCCTAGTCACACTTCTGGTAGTCTTCTTGGATACTCTTCTCGAGACCTTCGGTATCGCCATGGCGCCGGTCGGCGCGGGGATCCTGGTCGCCATCATCGTTGCCTTCAGGCACCCCCAAAGCCTGGCACGTCGGTTAAATAGATGGATGTCCCTTGTGGCCCTGGGGGCCTTGACCTTCGGCTGCATGGCCTTTTTCCAGACCGAGACCGGCACATTGGCCGATGCAACCCTGGGAGGCGACGTCGGCACCGCTATCATAGGCTCTCAGAACGCCCTGGGCGTTCTCAGGCTGATCGGGATAGGCGTCGCCGTGGTATACCTGTTCACCCCCCGAATCTCATGGCGCGTGACCCTGACCGTAATGTCGCTGCTGGGTGTGACCGTAACGACCAGTGGACGCTTTCTGGGGGCAAGTGTCGTCCGTATCAGGGATTGGTATGACATGCGGAGGACAAGAAACCTGATCAAGCACCTCAGCAGGTTTCACGGGCCTATCGGGAGCCGCTTCTTCGGGCGAGGCCCGGACATAAACATGGACCTGGACAACGGCACCATTAAATCTGTAATGGGCGTTGATGAAACGTTAGTGGACACAGACCCGGGCATCGCCGTGGTTGATGTCGAAGACCCCTCGGAGGACGAGGAGCTGGAGTCCCAGGAAGAGGAGCCCCCGGCGCTAAAGGAGGCGAGCCCTGCCAGTCCGGTCTGGAACATGCTTGCCGCCTCTGAACAGATCGGGTCAAAGCTCCCGTCTACCGACATTCTGGAAATTACGGCTGAGATGGAGCTGACACCGGCCGATAACCAGCGCCGGGCCGAGCAGATAGAAGAGGCCCTGGCCAGCCACGGTATCGAGGCTAAGATCTCCCAGATAAACCCCGGGCCCACTGTGACCCAGTTCGGGGTCGAGCCGGGCTGGTTCAGAAAATACAAAGAGGTGAGGGAGCGGGACGAGAACGGTAGGTTCAAGCTGAACGAGAACAACGAGCCCATCATACGGCTGGAAGAGGTGTCCAGGAAGCGGGTCAGGGTGGACCAGATACTGGCCCTGGACAAAGACCTGGCCCTGGCCCTTGCGGCCTCCAGCATAAGAATCGAGGCGCCGGTCCCGGGCAAGTCCCTGGTCGGCATAGAGGTGCCCAACTCCTCCATGAGCCTGGTTGGTTTGAGAGAGGCCCTGGAAGGCCAGGAGTTTAGGAAGGGCCTTGCAAAATCTAATCTAGCCCTGGCCCTGGGCAAGGGAAGCGCAGGCCAGATGGTGGTAGGCTCCCTGGCCGGGATGCCCCACCTCCTCATCGCAGGTGCAACGGGCAGCGGCAAGAGCGTCTGTATCACCTCCTTGATCTCATGCATCCTGATGCACAACGCACCGGAGGATGTCCGCTTTGTTTTGATAGACCCCAAGCGGGTCGAGCTGGTGAGCTTCAGCACCCTGCCCCATCTCATTACGCCCGTAATAGTAGATATGGATAAGGTGGTGGGGGCCTTGAAGTGGGTCAGCCAGGAGATGGACCATCGCTATAAGCTGATGGCTTCAGCTGCGGCCCGAAACATCAGCGGATACAACCTAAAGGTCTCGGCCGGCGAGAAGATTCCCTACCTGTGGTGGTCATCGACGAGCTGGCGGACTTGATGACCATGGCCCCCTTTGAAGTAGAGCAGTCCCTGACCCGTCTGGCCCAGATGGGCAGAGCCACCGGTATCCACCTCATAGTAGCCACCCAGAGACCGTCGGTGAATGTTATAACCGGCCTGATCAAGGCTAATTTCCCCACCAGGATAAGCTTTGCTGTCACGTCGATGATGGATTCACGGGTAATACTGGATACCCCCGGGGCGGAAAAACTGCTTGGCCGAGGGGACATGCTGTACCTGCCTTCAGATGCTTCGAAACCCAGGCGACTGCAAGGAGTGTACGTATCTGAGCAGGAGGTGGAGAGAATCGTCTACTTCTGGAGTCACCGGCGTGGCGGAGCACCGTCCTTGCCCACCATAGAGGAGCTCCAGTCCTCGCCCCCGGACCGTGGATCGTCCAACGGACCGGTCGGGGCCTCGCTTTCTGAAAGGCCTTCCCCCGTCGCCTCTTCCACCCTGAACGAGGTGCATAGCAATGAAGACCGGATGTTCGTCAAAGCTCGGGCCCTGAGCCTGAGCTACAAGAGCATCTCTGCCTCTCTCCTGCAGAGGCGTTTGGGAATAGGATACCCAAAGGCGGCCAAACTACTGGACCAGCTGGAAGAGCAGGGAATAGTGGAGCCGGGCGAGCCGGGCAAGTCTCGCAAGGTGCTAAAGTCGAGATTGGATGACGAGGACTTTGGCTAGCAGACAGGGGGCCCGACGGCTGGTCGACTTCCTGAGCTCCTTCATCGGGAGGAGTAGAGGGGGCAAAGGCGCCCCGGAGCCCGAGGCCAAGAACTGCCTCTCGTGCGGTATCGATCTGGCAGATTCGGACTCTTTTCAGAGGTATCGGGTCTGCCACGACTGTGGCTTCCACTTCAACATTTCGGCAAGGGAGCGGATTCAGCTCCTGGCCGACGATGGCACCTTTAAGGAGCTCAACAGGTCCCTCATCTCCCTTAACCCTCTCTCATTCTCAGGCGGGGTCTCCTACAAAAAGAAGCTGTTCGAGGCCCAGCGGATGACCGGGTTGACGGAGGCGGCGGTAACCGGCTTGTGTGAGATAAAGGGTTGTCCCACCGTCATAGTGGTCCTGGATTTCGGGTTCTTGGGCGGCAGCATGGGATGCGTCGTAGGCGAGAAAGTGACCCTGGCCTTCGAAACGGCGGTCAAGAAGAAGCTGCCCATTGTGACCGTTGTCACCAGCGGTGGCACCAGAATCCAGGAAGGGGTCCTCTCCCTGATGCAGATGGCGAAGACGGTGGCAGCCGCCAAGCGCCTTCAGAAGCCCGGGATTCCTTTCATATCCGTCCTGGCCAACCCCACCACCGGCCAGGTATACGCCAGCTTCGCCAACATGGCCGATGTTATCCTGGCGGAGCCCGACGCCCTGGTGGGGTTCGCTCCCCTGAGAATGGTTGAGGAGAGCACTGTGGCCCCATTGCCTATGGGGGCCCACACCTCTGGCTCCCACCTCAAGCACGGCATGATCGACCACGTGGTCGCCAGGGACCGGCTGCCGGATATGCTGTCCCTATTGCTGGATATGCTCTCCTCCCAGTACAAGGTGGCTATCCGCGGCAAGAGCAAACAGTACACCTACAGCCAGGAGGGAAGGGAAACGGCGTGGGAACGGGTCAGGCTGGCCCGTCACCAGGACCGGCCCACCTCTCTGGACTACATAGGCCGTGTCATTTCCAGCTTTATCGAGCTTCATGGCGATCGGACATATGGAGACGACGGTGCAGTTGTAGTGGGCCTGGGTTATCTGGGCGGGCAGGCCGTGGTAGTAGTAGGACAGGAGAAAGGTCACGGCGAGGACGCAGGCCGAAGAAATCGGGGCCGTTCCAGCCCCGAGGGTTTCCGAAAGGCCCAGCGGGCCATGCGTATGGCCGCCCAGTTTAAGCTGCCCCTGGTCACCTTCATCGACACCCCAGGCCCCCTACCCTCACTGGAGTCCGAGGAGCGAGGTCTGGGCAACGCCATCGCCGGCACCTTGGCCCTCCTTTCCGACCTGCCTACCCCTGTCATTTCCGTCATCATAGGCGAAGGTGGGAGTGAGGGGGCATTGGCCTTCGGCGTGGCCGATACGATTCTCATGCTGGAGAACGCTATCTATTCTCCAATTTCGCCAGAAGGGGCGGCCACCCTCCTTTACGGGGACCCCAACAAGGCCGAGGAGGTGACCCCGGCCCTGAAGCTTACCGCTCGGGACTGCAAAAAGCTGGGCATCATCGACGTGGTGGTGCCGGAGCCCGAGGGCGGAGCGCATCTCCACCCCGATGAGGCGGCACACCAGCTCCAGAGACTTCTGGTCAGGGAACTCCTCCGGGTCCAGGGCGTCTCTATCAAGAAGCTGGTCAAGGAGCGATATAAGAAGTATCGCAGGATGGGGGAATACAGCTCTCACTATCGGGCAGCCGTAATGAAAGAGGTGAACTACCTCCAGGGCCAGGTAACCAGGGGTGTCAGAAGGATCAGAGAGCGTTTGCCGGGCCGGAGTCGAAGCCCCGAGCCCCGCCAGGAGGACATTCCGACCTCATCATAAGGATACTCGTTTCTCCTCCATCTACCTGTCTCGGCTGCCTGCTCCCGGCTGAGGAGATAGCGCTGGCGGGATCTTGAGACCCGGAGCATATGCGAAATAATACAATGGTGCTTAGCAGGCTGCGGAAGATAGGGTGTGCAGCCCCGGCTTGTCCCAATACTCAGGACTTGTGGGGATTGCCGGGAGTCTGATCCCGACTTGTCCCGATATTCGGGGCTTGTCGGGACTCAGATAAAATTCTTCCCCATTCCTGGCCAGGCCTGTCCTGAGTCTATCGAAGGGAAGGGGGCCAGGGGGATGGTTGAAAGAGTTTTTCAACACCCTGCTAGTACCCACAATCTCATATAGAGGAGACAGTCGATGGCTCTGCCAGAGTTCAATCTGGAGGGTAGGGTCGCAATAGTCACGGGGGCCAGTCGAGGCATCGGTAAGGCCATCGCGCTGACCCTGGCCGAGGCCGGCGCGGATATAGTCGCCGCGGCCAGGACCGCCAAGGATATCGAGCAGACGGCCTCTGAGGTCCGAGACCTGGGCAGGCGGGCCCTGGCGGTCCCTACCAATGTCCAGAAGGATAAAGATGTCCAGGCCATGGTCCAGAGGACGATGGCGGAGTTCCAGAAGATAGATATTCTGGTGAACAACGCAGGCGTCGCAATAGTGAAGCCCCTGGTCCCCATACCGGGCTTCGCACCCGATGCCCCCTGGCTAGGGCCCGATTTCTTCGTGCCTACCAGTGATGAGGAGTGGCGCTACGTGCTGGACTCCAATCTGACCAGCGCTTTCCTGTGTACCCGGGCCGTGGCGCCCCACATGCTTAACCAGAAGTGGGGTCGTATCATTAACATCGCGTCTGTGGAAGGTCTGAGGGGGGTACAGTTCCATAGCCTCTACTCCACGTCCAAGGCGGCCATTATCGGCCTCACCCGGAGTCTGGCGCTGGAGTGGGCCCGAAGCAACATCACCGTAAACGCTATAGCGCCGGGCGCATTTCACACCGATATGATGGCGCCCGAGTTTGAGAACGAGGTGTTGAGGGAACGTCTGCTGAAGAGTATACCGATGAGGCGCGGTGGCGATCTGAGGGAGTTGGGGCTCCTGGCCGTTTACCTGGCCTCCGACGCCTCGGCCTACGTCACAGGCCAGACCATCGTCATAGATGGCGGGGTAACTACTTCGATGGGCCGCTAGATTCTGTCCCGGAGTTGTTCAGGCCCATTAGCGCTTCAGCCAGCAGCGCCTCGAAATCCTTCCGAATCGACTCGTCTCGGAGGATCACCGGCGCCGACATGTCCCCGTAGGCCTTGTTCAGCTCCAGCCTGCCCAGGAACTTGATTTTCATCCGCTCACTTATGGTCTCTCCGGCTCCGTGGCCGAATATCTCCCCCGACATGTTCTCCACTACTCCCAGGATGTTGACGTTCATCTTGCGGATCATATTTATGGACCGGACCGCGTCTATATACGACAGGTCCTGAGGGGTGGTAATCACTATGAAGCCGTCCAGCTTGAGCACCTGCATGATTGTCAGGGGGGCATCGGAGGTGCCGGGTGGCAGGTCTACGACCAGGTAGTCCAACTCTCCCCACTCGGTCAGTTCCAGGAACTGGTTAATAGCATTGTGGATCATGGGGCCGCGCCAGATTATCGCCTCCAGCTCATCCTTCTGGAAGAAACCCATGGACATGACCTTGACGCCGTACCTCTCCGCGGGCACCAGTTGGCCGTTCTCCCCCGACGTAGGGCCCGAGTGCATGTGAAGCATCCGGATCACGTTGGGGCAGTCAATATCCGCGTCCAGAAGCCCTACCTTGTGTCCCTGCTGGGCCAGCAGCACCGCCAGGTTCACCGCTATGGTGGTCTTGCCCACGCCCCCCTTGCCGCTATAGACCGCTATCTTGTTCTTGATCTTATCCAGGTTCTGGCTGACCTTGCGCCTCTGGTCCCAGTTGCGCTTCATCGCCTCGATGCGCGCCTTGTCCTGGTCCGTCATCTTCTTCTTGCCAACGATGGCTTGTAGCGGCTCTGGCATGTTCTGTTCTTCCTCTATCTCGAACTCGACGGGGGTGTTTTCACTGCGTCCTTAACTGCGCATAACCACAAAAGCCGCTCCTCGACGCGCATACCGTACATGGCGCAAAACACTTAACATAACTGAGCTTATCCCCTCACCCTACCTGCCTTGAGCAGGTCGAATGGAGCTTGCCGAAGCAGGTCATGATCCTTCCATAACAGAAGGACGAAGCGGTAGATCGGGTCTAAGCCGGGCGCTTACTCCCAGCCCAGGGCCCTCTTCCCCTCTTCGGTGATCATTTCGGGGGTCCAGGCCGGTTCCCACACGATATCGACACTGGCCTTTTTCACCCCGGGGATCGCTTCGATAGCTTCGGTGCAGGTACCACCGATGGTACCAGACATGGGGCAACCCTGGGCGGTGAGGGACATGGTCACGTGTACGTCCCCTTCATCGACCTTAACCTCGTATATCAGGCCCAGGTCCACGATGCTGATCATGGGAATCTCCGGGTCATAGATATCTTTCAGGGCTGTGTAGACTTCGGTCTCGGTTACGGTAGCCATATCTCCTCCTTACAGATGAAATGCTTACTAGATTATAACTCAATTGGGTAGCCGGTCAAAGGAAGTGTGCTGAGAGCATTTAATGACAGTTTCGACCATCCCTTCGATGTCACTCAGGGCAGGTCATGGAGCCCCCGCTATGGTTCGACTAGCTCACCACGAGCGGATTGGAATCCCCGCTCATCCTGAGCCTGTCGAAGGACTAGCGGGGAACTTTGTACAGCATTTTGTTTTGTTAACAACGTGACTAAGTACTAGTCCAGTACACCTTTAACGGCCTTCACCCTGAGGCGACGATAATCGGCCACCCACTGCCCATCCCGGTACAGGCGTGGCCGGAGCGCCTTCTCCACCCGCTGGACTACCTCTCTCCTCTTGTCACCTGGTAGGTCTTGGAGGAAGTCGAAGGCGAACATCTCCAGCCACCGGCTCAGCCCCTTGGCCCCGCCTTCGAGGGGCGTTGGTCGAGAGAAATGGTGGGCATAGGTGACAGACAGGCCATGCTGCTCCAGCAGGGTGGAATACTCCCCGATGGTGGGGAAGTACCAGGGGTCTCGGCCTGCGTTGCCGGAGGCTCCTACACCATTCAGGGCTTGCCGGAGCGCGCTCACAATGGACTCTACGTTGCCCTTGGCCCCCAGCTCCGCCACCTGCCGGCC
>JADFJI010000077.1 GCA_022566235.1 Chloroflexota bacterium | reverse complement strand
GGTCGAAACCGCAGAGCGAGGTTGCAATCTAGGACAGTAGGGTGTACAAAGCTAATTCAGGAGATGCTAGAGGCGTGACCACATATCAGGAAGACCGGGTTTCCCCTTACAGATGGGTAGTAATCGGGTCCCTTACGTCCTCCGTGGGCGTGGCCCTGACGGTGATGTTCGTAATCGGGCTGCTCCTGCCCGATATCTCCGAGGAGCTGGGCCTATCTCCGTCCCAGCAGGGCTGGCTTGGGTCCTCCGTCATCTTTGGAAACCTGATCTTCGCCATCCCTGCAAACCTCTGGCTCTCCAGGTACAGGCCCTGGAGGGTAGCCAGCCTCGCTTTTCTGGGCGTCGCATTCTTTACCCTGCTCCAGGCGTGGTCGCCCATCTTCGCGATACTCATTCTGGGACGGGTCGGACTGGGCATCAGCTTCATCGCCAGCCAGGCGCCCAGGGCCATGATAATCATGCAATGGACTCCTCCCAGGCGCATGCCTTTCACCCAGGGTGTCGTCTTCGGGAGCATCGACATAATTATGGGTATCGCCTTCTTCGCCACTCCAATTCTCGTCTTGTGGTTGGGCAGCTGGCGGGACGCCCTCTACGTGATGAGCGGAGTGGCCTTCCTCACCGCCGGATTCTGGCTGGTCTTCGGCAAAGAGCGAGACACCGCGGAGTATCGGGAGAGGATGCAGGCCCAGCTCCAGTCCCCGCTCTTGACCATCTTTAAGTACAAGCAGCTATGGATTATGGGACTGGGCATGGCGACCTCTATGATGGCCCAGACCGCATTCCAGACCTTCTGGCCCACCTTCGCCCAGGGTAGCCTTGGCGCCTCCGCTACCGCAACAGGGGTGGCCCTGGGTCTGATGCAGGTAGTCGCCGGCCCCACGGACTTTCTGGCAAATGCCCTGCCGGCCCTGGTCCGAAGGCAGCCGGCGGTCCTGGCAGCATGTGGCATCGCCACCGCATTAGCATATTTCGGTCTGCTGTATGTAGACTCCATCCCACTGCTTTACCTGTTATCTATTCTCAGAGGGCTTTTCTTCGCCTTCTTCCCGGTGCTCATGCTGATGGTGTACCAGTTGCCGGATATAAAGCCCCGAGAGGTGACGGTAGGCATCGCCTTCATGCAGACCTCCATCTGGCTCGGCGCGAGTATCGGGCCGTTGCTGGTGGGGTTTCTTCAAGAGGCCACTGGAGACCTGCGGCTCGGCCTCCTGATCACCGCGTTTGGTCCCCTGGTCCTGGTGGTGGTGGCGGTAATACTTCAAGCCCAGAAGGTCGGCACTGCCCGGAGGCTGGCGACGTCCCTGGACACGGGCGCCGAGGCCTGATTCGTGCCATATAGAGCCACTCTGTCACCGGTGGGCGGAGCTGGGATGCCTCCGTTAGTGTCCTGGCCTCTGCCCTGATATATGATACAGCTATCGGTTAGCCTGTTCCTCACAAAGGAAGGGAGATAACGTGACCCCTGTGGAGAAGTCCGCGGCTTATCGCTGGGGCATTCTCGGCCTGTTCACCTTCGGATTCTCCCTGGTGCTGGTCGCCATGACCTCCCTGGGCCTACTCCTTCCCCAAATCTCGGAAGAGCTTTCCCTCTCTCCCTCGGAACAGGGCTGGCTGGGTTCATCTGTCCTCTTTGGAAACGTCCTCTTCTCGGTTCCCATCAACTGGTGGGTATCCAGGTATAGGCCCTGGAGGACCGCCGCCGTCTCGTTTCTGGCCGGGACCATATTCATCGCCATCGGGGGCTGGGCCCCCACCTTTGCCGTTCTCCTCATCGCCCGCATAGGGCTGGGGATGGTGCAGCAGGCCAGCCAGTCACCCCGAACCCTGCTCGTGATCCAGTGGGTCTCCCACAAGAACATTGGGGCCGCCAACGGCTTCACCATTAGCCTCGTGGACGTACTGATGGGAACGGGATTGGTATTCATCCCTCTGCTGATGGGCTGGGTGGGGGGCTGGCGTAATACCATGTACACCTGGGCAGGGATAAGCCTCTTCGCAGCCATCCTCTGGATAAGCCTGGGTAAGGACAGAGAGACGGCTGACTACAGGAGACAGATGCAGGCCCGGGGCGATGCTCCCCTGGCCAAAATCCTTAAATACAGGGAGGTGTGGTTTATCTGTCTGGCCGTGTTTGGCATCCTGCTGGCCAGAATGGCCTTCAGCAACTTCTGGCCTACCTTTATGCAGGATGAATACGCCATCAAGGCTACCACCGTCGGATTGATGCTGGGGGTAGTCTCCTTTGCCATGGCCCCCTCGGAGCTGCTCATGGTGGTGTTGCCCTTTGTCGCCCGGCACAGGACCACCGTTCTCGTGCTGTGCGGCGTCAGCCAGTGCCTGTCTTATGCGGGACTAATTTCCACCGGGTCTGTACCCCTGCTGTTCCTACTCTCCATCGTAAACGGCATCGGATTTGGGTTTTTCCCTCTTCTGATGACCATGATATTCGATCTTCCCGCCATCAAACCCAGGGAGGTGGCAATCGCCTCGTCCGTCGTATATACGGTCATGTGGGGGGGAGGGGCCCTGGGGCCGATTCTGGTCGGCTTCGTGGAAGAGGCGGTGGGAGACTTGAGAACCGGCTTGATGATAACCGCTTTCGCCCCCATAACCCTTGTTTTTAGTGCCCTTTTGCTGGCTAACTATGCGAGGGATCCGGGGCCGGAAACCCCAAAACCGGATGTCCTGATTCGCCTGTGCAGGCTGCTCGACCTAGATGAAGGCGCGCTGCTCTCAAGGCTGAGGCGAGATGAGAGCCTGGTTGAGATCGCTCGGGACAGGGGCGTGGGAAGGAGGCGCCTGCGGGCTAATCTGCTGAGGGTCCTGCCCCGAAGTACCGTAAATCATATTCTGCGCCCACGCGCCGGAGGAGGGGATGTGCTGACACTATTTGTAGAAGGGGACGGGGGAAAGGTTGAGGGGCGCTCTCGATTGAAGGATCAGCCCAAAGGCACATGATTTCGTACACACGCCCAAGGCGTAGCCGGTCAGCGGATGTTGCTCCACCGGAAGGAGGTGCCAGAGTGGACAGAGGTGATGGAACGGTCGCCCGGGGACCCTGTGCCCGATACGGGGTTGCCATTCTGGTCCTCTTCATATTCGGCCTTCTGGCCGTGGCCTGTGGCGGCTCGCCGGAAGGATCGGACCTCACCATAGCCGATTCCGCTCCTCGAGATGCCGAGGCCGTTGGCCTGGTGGACCTGAGTGTTATAGGCGAGGACCAGGAGCTGGCGCTGGCGGCCGACCCTGTTAGAAAAGCGCTGAACAGGAGCTTGGGGAGCCTGGGATTGGGCAGCTCCGATTTAACCGGAGCCATGACCTTCCTGCTGGAGAACAACCGCATTCTGGTGGCCCAGGGCCCATTTGCCCTGGAACAGATACGCCAGAGGCTGGCCGATACCGAACATCTGGTCATGGATGTAGAGGGAACAGAGGTCTGGTTCGGCCCCATCGGCAACGTAGCCTTTCTTGCGCCGGACCGCATTGCCATCACCAGCGACTTCTCCAGCCTTGAGCTGATGGTGTCCCAGCTCAAGGAAAAGAGGGCCCTGGGCACCAGTGAGGCCATCTCCTCCGTTCTGGACGCCCTGCCCCCCGGGTTCTATATGGTGGTATCGGGCGACTGCGCATTCGTGGCGGCGGGGTGCCGGGCCATTGGTATGAGCTTCAACAAGAAGGACTCCACCCTCTCCACCTTCGACTTCGTGGCCGTTTTCGATAGTGAGGCTGAGGTTGGAGCCTCCCTTCAGGACCTGAACGCCTTCGTAGGTCTCCAGGGACTATTTGCCAACGTCACCAGCCAGACGGCCGGAGGGCGTTTCATGGCCCACGGAGAAGGCAACTCGGCGGAGATACTTGGCGGGCTGGCCCCCGAGTTTACGCTCGGCCCGTGACCCTCATAAAGAGGACCCATAGGGTGTTAAGGAAAATATGGTGACAGTGGTGACAACTGTAGGATGGGACTTCGAGTTTGCGCGTCCCCTTCGGCAAGTCCCGAGTATCGGGACAAGCTCAGGACAGACGGTAAGGCCCCATCCCGTTCGTGGTGAGCTTGCCTGTCCTGAGTTCCATCGAAGGGAGCAAAGCCGAAGGGTCGAACCATGAGCGGGAGTAGCGGTCAATCTATTATGTTGATGACCATTAAGACCCCCGAATTCGGATACTCCGGAGATGCCGGCCACCTGTTAAGGCTCTTCTGAAAACGCTCTCGGCCTTCCCTATGCTATCTCGACGGTGGCCCCGGCCCCCTCCAGCGTCTTCTTCGCGCTCTCCGCCTCCTCCTTGGTGACCGCCTCTTTTACCGCTTTGGGGGCGCTCTCCACCAGCTCCTTCGCCTCCCTCAGGCCAAGAGTCGTCAGCTCACGAACGGCCTTGATGACGTTTATCTTGTTTTCACCGAAGTTCTTGAGAACGACGTCGAACTCCGTCTTCTCTTCGACCGGGGCTGCGGCCTCGGCTTCGGCCGGGGCTGCGGCTGCAGCCACCGGGGCGGCAGCGCTTACGCCGAACTCCGACTCGATGGCCTTGATCAGCTCCGATAGCTCCAGGACCGTCATCTCTTTTATGGACTCCAGGATATTGTCCTTGGCAGCCCCTTTTGCTTTGGTAGCCATGATGATTTACTCCTTCTAGGAAACCTTCTTCATTCTCCTTGCAGTTGCTCTAATCTCGCATTTAGCGCGGTGATCAGGCCCCTTAGCTGAGCGCTCAACACCGCGTGGAGGGAATAGATGGGGCCCTGAAGGGCCCCGAGGGCCTTCGCCAGCAGCACCTCTCTGGAAGGCAGGGTCGCCAGAATATTCACCTGCTCCGGGGCCAGGGCCTCACCCCCCATCAGGCCGCCCTTAATGCTCAGCACGCTCCTCTCGGATCTGATGTGATCGACCAGGACCTTGGCAGGTTCGGTGATCTCTCCGTACCCGAAGGCCAGGGCCGTGGGCCCTTCCAGCAGAGGGATTAGAGGCTGGCTCTCCGTCTTCTTCGCGGCCAGACGGGCCAGGCTATTCTTCACCACCCTGTACTCCACGCCCTGCGCCCGCAGCTTGCGCCGCAGAGACATCATCTCGGTCATGCTCAGGCCCCTGTAGTCCGTTGCGATGGCGATGGTGCAACGGGACAGGAGATCGGCTATCTGGTCCACCTGTTGCATTTTCTTCTCGGTTGGCATTCTATTTACCGTTCCCTGTAGTGGGGGTTGCTCGAAAAAATCCCCTTGAGACGTAGCTCAGGGGGATTCGCATCTGCTTGCGCCGGGCGGCGACGCCGGGCCGGTGCCAAATACTAATCTTGCCTGAGCGGGCCTCTGGTTTCAGGCTCATCCTGGAGCCACCCGCCGTCTTCAGCTTAGGACTATTGAGTTGTTAATCGCTGGAACCAAGGGCCAGGGCCGCCTGCACGTCCATGTTGATCCCCGGCCCGTGAGTCGCGGACAGAGATATCTTCTTTACATACTCCCCCTTGGCCCCACTGGGCTTTGCCCTGACTACGGAGTCGACGAAGCTGGACAGATTTTCGACGAGCTGGCTGCTTTCAAAACTAGCCTTTCCTAACGGCACGTGGATGACGGAAGTTTTGTCCAATCGATAATCTATCTTGCCCTTTTTGGAGTCCGCTATGGCTTGGGGCAGGCCGTCCTGCTGGACCACCGTGCCCGACTTGGGATTGGGCATGAGGCCCTTGCGCCCCAGGATCTTGCCCAGCTTACCTATTTTGCTCATCATATCGGATGTGGCTATGGCCGTATCGAACTCCAGCCATCCGCCCTCTATCTTTTTAATCATGTCATCGGCGCCTACGTGGTCAGCGCCCGCCTCCTCCGCCGATGTTGCAGCCTCGCCCTGAGCGAAGACCAGGACCCTGACCTGCTGCCCGGTGCCGTGGGGCAGCATAGCAAGGCCTCGGACCTGTTGGTCCGCGTGCCGCGGGTCCAGGCCCATGCGCATGTGGATCTCCACAGTCTCGTCAAACTTGGCCCGGGCCGTCTTTATGACCAGGTCCATCGCTTCTTGTGGTGAGTAGAACTTGGCCTTATCAACCAGCTTCTCAGCCTCGATATACGATTTTCCGTGTTTGGGCATCTTTATGAATTACCTTCCACCACAAGAGTAACATTCAGATAGAGGATCAAGCGTCGACAACCTCTATGCCCATGGTCCGCGCAGTGCCCTCTATGATACGCATCGCACCTTCCATGTCCATGGCGTTGAGGTCCTTCATCTTCACCTCGGCTATCTCCCTGATCTTGTCTCGCGTTACCTGACCTGCGGACTCCTGGCCCGCCAGCCCGCTCCCCTTCTCGAGACCCGCCGCGCTCTTAATCAAGGTGGAGGCTGGGGGAGTCTTGGTGATGAACGAGAAGGAGGCATCTTGATAGATGGTAAGCTCCACGGGAACGATGGTCCCCGCCTGGGGGGCCGTCCGAGAGTTGTATTCTTTACAGAAGGCCATAATGTTGACGCCGTGCTGCCCCAGGGCAGGGCCCACGGGCGGGGCTGGCGTCGCCTTGCCGGCCTCGATCTGCAGTTTAAGGACCGCCTTCACTCTCTTGGCCATCTATCTACCAACCACCCCTGTTTCTAAAGTTTTTCCACCTGTAAGAAGTCCAGTTCCAAACCTGTGTCCCGACCGAAGAAAGAGACCAGGACCTTGATCTTGCCCTTATCCGGATACATCTCCTCTACCGACCCGATGAAATCGGAGAAGGGGCCATCGATGATCCTGATCTTCTGACCCTTCTCCAGGCCCACCTTGATCCTGGGCGCCTCGGCCTCCATCTGGCTGACTATTTTGTTCACCTCATCGTCCTCAAGGGGTATGGGTCGGGGCGGGTCTCCTGAGGTGACGAAGCCCGTGACCCCGGGGGTGTTCCTCACTACGTGCCAGCTATTGTCCGTTAGGGCCATGTCCACCAGTATGTATCCCGGGAACACCTTCTTGGATATGGTGCGTCTCTGGCCCTCTCGGATATCTATCTCATCCTCGGTGGGGACCAGGACTTGGAATATCTCATCGGTGGCATCCATCGACTCGATGCGATGTTCCAGGTTCTTCTTCACCCGGTCCTCGTAGCCGGCGTAGGTGTGCACCACATACCAGTGCTTCTCTTCCTTCGCCGTTTTCTCTTTTACCTGTTTCGCGCTCATGAAACTTGCTTCTCAGGCCTCTTAAACAAGCTGCTCATCAAGCCGCCTGTAACGTTGTCTAAATATCTGTAGAGCGTAAGGGGGATAGGATGGAGGTTTAGAAGATAAGGAGGTCAATGACCGTGGAGAACACCTCGTCTACAAATCCAAGGAATATCCCCATAGCAACGGAGATTATGACCACCATGGTGGTGAGCCGCTTGGTCTCCTCACGGGATGGCCAGCTCACCTTTTTCAGCTCGGCTATGGAATCGGTTATGAACCGGAACCTGCCGAAAAATGACCGCTGGGCGGCGATCCTCTCTCGGGCAGGAAGGGTGAATCTCCTCATCTCGTCTCCCTGTGCAGTTTGTGACCTCGACAGCGCGGGCAGTATTTGGACAACTCCAGCCGCCCCGAATCGTTCCTGCGATTCTTAGAGGTGGTGTATGTCCTCTCTCTACATTCTGTGCAGGCGAGGTTGATTACTTGTCTGCCACCCGCTTTTCTGGCCATAGTTTTGTTGCCGGTCCCCGGTGAGTTTATCGCGCGGGGCTCTTAGTCCTCTGTTATCTTTATGAACACTCCGGATCCCACCGTTCTACCGCCCTCACGTATGGCGAAGCGAAGCTCCTGCTCCAAGGCCACGGGGGTTATCAGTTTTATCCCCATAGTGATGTTGTCTCCTGGCATCACCATCTCCGTGCCCTCTGGGAGGCTTATCTCGCCCGTAACATCGGTTGTTCTGATGTAGAACTGGGGCTTGTATCCGTTGAAGAACGGCGTGTGCCGTCCACCCTCTTCCTTTGTCAGGACGTATACCTGTGCGTCGCTTGTCATATGGGGCTTGATGGAGCCGGGCTTCGCCAGCACCTGACCCCGTTCGATATCCTCTCGCTCGATGCCTCTCAGGAGGCATCCGACCGCATCGCCGGGCTCGGCCGCGTCCAGGGTCTTATGGAACATCTCGACTCCCGTCACCACCGTGCTTCTGGTCTCCCCATATCCCACTATCTCCACCGTGTCGCCGGTCTTAACCGTGCCCCGCTCTACCCGCCCCGTCACCACCGTGCCCCGGCCCTTGATGCCGAACACGTCTTCGATGGGCATGAGGAAGGGCAGGTTGGCGGGGCGCTCGGGCAGTGGTATGTAGGAATCCACCGCTGCCATCAGGTCGAGTATCGGTTTGTACTCCGGAGCGTCGATATCCGTGGATTCGCTCTCCA
>JADFJI010000076.1 GCA_022566235.1 Chloroflexota bacterium | reverse complement strand
CCCTACGACAGGGGCAGGCTGAGGAGTCAACCAGTTGAGTCCATTAATGGTTGTCTGGACTGCACTCTCGTCTCTCGGGGCCAACAAGCTCAGGACCGGACTCGCCCTGCTGGGCGTAGTTATCGGTGTGGCGGCCGTCATATCGACTATGTCCGTGGGTCGAGGCGCACAGCAGGCGATTACGGCGAATATAGAGGCCCTGGGCACGAACCTGTTATTTATCCGACCCGACTCGGGAGCAGCTACCCTGACCCTGGAGGATGCCAGTGCGCTCCTGGACCCGACCCTCGCTTCCTCTGTGGCTGGGGTAGCGCCGGAGACCAGTACCTCGGCCCAGCTGGTTGCCGGAAATGAGAATACCTTCACCCAGGTCAGGGGCGTGACGCCTGAATATGAGCTCGTGCGCAACTTCCCGGTGGCCTCTGGCCAGTTTATTTCACAATTTCTTGTTGAGAACCGGTCCGAGGTAGTAGTCCTTGGTTCCCAGGTGGCTGAGACCCTGTTTGGCTTTCGAGACCCCGTCGGCCAGACATTACGGATCAACGGACGCCTGTTCATCGTCATCGGGGTTCTCGAAAGCAAGGGAGGCAGCGGTCTGGGGTCACAGGACAACCAGGTCCTTGTGCCCATCACAACTGCCTATTACCGGTTGGCATCCCAGCGCACGACTCAGGGC
Source organism: Chloroflexota bacterium (assembly GCA_022566235.1). Lineage (GTDB taxonomy): Bacteria > Chloroflexota > Dehalococcoidia > Plut-88900 > Plut-88900 > JACZVB01. Next base: position 7,699 of record JADFJI010000076.1, on the reverse strand, counting down.
GAGATCAGCGTCCAGACCATCAACGTGCAGGTCCGAGACGGGGGCGACATAGATGATGCGATTCGTGAGATTAGCACCGTATTGCGGCTGCGTCATCGTATCACCGACCAGGACGATTTCACTGTCAGCAGCCAGGAGGAGACTATCGAGACGCTGGAAGAGACCCAGGAGACCTTCGTCATATTTCTGGGGGCAATTGCCGGCATCTCTCTGCTGGTGGGTGGCATAGGCATTATGAACATAATGCTGATGTCGGTGACGGAGCGTACAAGGGAGATCGGCATTCGTAAGGCCATGGGGGCCAAACGCCGGGACATACAGTTTCAGTTTGTGACAGAGGCTACGCTTCTGAGCCTGGGCGGAGGTGGGGTTGGGGTACTTTTAGGACTGGCGGTTTCCCTCCTTCTGGACGGAAGGAGCCTCGGTGGGCAAAACTTTCAGACGGCCTTCAGCGGAGATATCGCGTTCCTGGCGCTGGGAGTGTCCGCGGCCATAGGGCTTTTCTTTGGCATATATCCAGCCGTCCGCGCTTCCCGGTTGCATCCTATAGACGCCCTTCGCTACGAATAGCCTGGAGAGAAGAGAGATGAATACCAAACCATTTGTGATCCTGATAATGGTCATAGTGCTGATCGGTGGAGGCATCGGTGGAGCCGTCGCGCTGACCCTGGGCTCCGGGGATGAGGGTTCAGCGACTCAATCAGCCCCCGATACGGCCTCACCTGGGGCATCCCTCAACCAGGATGGAACGGCACAGTCCGGTAGTTCATCGGACCCCGGTGACCCGGCGCAGCCTTCCCAGGGGTCAGATGAAGGGCAGGTCGATGCGAATGATTCTGATGGGGACGGTGAACCGGCCCAGGGCCTGTTTGGGCAGGGCTTCGCCGGTCGAGGCGGCCTGGCCGGTACTATCGAAAGTTTCGACGGAGAAACCCTCACCGTTGTTACGGCTGAGGGCTCCGTCCGGGCGACGGTCACTGAAACCACCAGCATTCAGGAGCTGTCCCTGATTACACCCGATGAGCTCTCTATTGGATTGCAGATCACCGTAGTCGGGCAGCCGGGCGATGGCGGAGGAATCGTGGCCCAGTCCATAACAGTCAATGAAGGTGGCTTCGGGGAGGTTGAAGGGGGCGCCTTTGGAGGCGGTGGCTTTTTGGGCGGGACCGATGGGGATCAGTTCACCCCTGAAGACCTTGCCCAGCTCAGGGAGCAGCTTCAGTCGGGAGAGATCGATCCAGAGACGCTGGAGCAGCTTCGACAGCAATTCCAGGACCGGTCCGGCCAGGGCTTTGGTGGACGTGGCTTTGGTGGCCGGGGCTTCGGTGACCAGGGGTTCACTGGACAAGGGTTCCGTGACCAGAATGCCCTGACGGGCGCCATAGAGGGGATAGAGGGGAACACGGTAACTGTCAACACGTCCCAGGGGCCGTTACAGGTGACGGTCGGGGATGACACCATCATCCAGAGGTTCGCCGAGGCTGCGTCAACGGACCTTCAGGAGGGGAAACAGATAACGGTGTTCGGCCAGAGTGGGGAGGATGGTACGGTCGAGGCCACCTTCATTCTCATCACCCCCGAGGGCGCTGGCGGGTTCTTTGGTGGGGGCTTCTTTGGCGGGGATGGCCTCCAGAATGAGCTGCCGTCACCCTAGCCCTGAGGCGCTCTGAAACAGGAGGACATATGGTCGTTGACCATGCCGGTGGCCTGCATGTGGGCATAGCAGATGGTGGGCCCGACGAACTTGAAGCCCCGCTTCTTCAGGTCCCGGGACATGGCCTCTGACTCCGGGGTCTTGGCGGGGGTGTTCTCCATGGTGTGGGTCCCGGGCCTGCGCAAGGTCTTGTGGCCGGTGAACTGCCAGATGTACTTATCGAAGCTCCCGAACTCCTTCTGCACCTCCAGAAAACGCTGGGCGTTGTTGATCATGGCATCGATCTTCAGCCGGTTTCGCACTATTCCCGCATCGGCCAGCAAGCGCTCTCTGTCGGCGTCGGTGTAGGCTGCTACCTTGGCCGGGTCGAAATTGTCGAAGGCTCTGCGGTAATTCTCCCGCTTGCGGAGGATTGTCTGCCAGGAGAGGCCGGCCTGTGCCCCTTCGAGGCAGAGGAACTCGAACTGGAGTCGATCATCGTGGACCGGCACACCCCACTCGGTGTCGTGATAGGTCATCATTAGCGGGTCCTCGGGCCCGCCGAAACAGCGGGATTTTTCGTCTTCGCTCAAGGGCCCCCCGTCTCTGGGTTGTGTAATGCTATTCCACTCGCGGGAGTAATTATACTCGTCAGATTCATTGGAGGTAATTAGAGAGCAAAATACCCCCACGAAATGCTATAGGCGTGGGCTCAGGGCTAGGAGTCCTTCAACCCCAGCAAGCGCGCCACTGTTCCACCGAGAATGTTCTTGCGATCCTCCCCCGAAAGGAAATCGCAGTGGACTCGGTACTGGTCGATGGCCTGCCGGTAGGTACAGAACCTACCCACCATGGGCATGTCTGACCCGAAGATAAGCCTGTTCGATCCAATGCGCTCCACGCACTCCTTCACCGTGGGCTCGGCGTTCTTGAAGGGATATTCCCAGATGCCTCCCAACTGAATGGGGAATAGAAGCTGCATATGGCAGTTGGGGGACTCGAACACCTCCCAGACCTCCTCCGGCAACTCTATCCGGTCTCCCTCTAAGAAAGTCAGCCACTGAAGCCCGTGGGTGATGACCACTTTGGTGTCTGGATATCGTTCAATCCACCTTCCCAGCGTCCGGTGCTCTTCCAGGTAGCTATCGCGGTTGGAGAGGTTGGAACGAGCACTGCGCCTCGCCTGTAAAGTGAAATAAACCGGTAGCCCCAGGCCCGAAACCGCCTCCCAGAAGGGCCGCATGGGTCCGTCTTCCCAGCTCTCCGAATATCCTCCATCCCAGTAATATCGAGAGGGGAATTGGTAACCACAGACACCCCCTGCGGCCACTTGTCGTTCCACCTCCTGGACAGCCGCCTCTACATCCTTTGGAATCTCGGCCCCGGGCAAGCTGACCAATCGCCTGAGGCGATCCGGGAACTGGACAGTCGCCTGTCTATGGAGTTCGTTTGTCTGGCCGAGGTGGGGCGAGCTATGTAAGATTGCCATGTCCACGCCAGCATAGTCCATCTCAGCTATCAGGACTTCCGGAGGCATCTCCAGATTATGTAGCATGGGTGGCAGGTACTGCTTTGTGTAGGTCTCTCCGTCGTGGGTCCAAACGAGTCGGCCATTATCCCTCCCCCAGAGAACTTTGTGGAACTCTCCCGTCTCCGGGTCTATGAGGACGCTGTTCTCAGCCCTGGCCCGGTCCTTGACCCTCCAGACGGGCTGATGGTGTCCACCCAGCTCCCGCTGCACTGCCCGCATCTTCTCTGCGAGGGAGCTGTACCCCGCTTGGGCATCGAGGGGAGGAAAAGTATAAGCATGGCCATCGATTAACATACTGAGGTCTCCTGAATCAGTAGTCATTCCTCCGAAAACAACCCGCTCATCCTGTCCGATGAGCAAAGCATCATCGGACTTCTGATAGCCCCGACAGTTCGGAGCGCATCGGAGAGCTCGTCAAAGCATGTCCTGAGCGTAGCCGAAGGGCACGAGCGGCATTAGATTTTCATCCTTCACGGCGACAGTGACATTCAGCATGAAAGATTCCTGAGTAAAAGTGAGGCCCTCGTTCTTCGGGTTATTTTGCCCCGTACACGATCTCCCCATCGATAACCGTCATCTCCACCGATAGGTTGCGAATCTCCTCGCCAGGGGTGTTGAGCAGGTCGCCGCCGATGAGGGTGAAGTCCGCCGCCTTTCCCACCTCGATAGACCCCTTCTCCCCCTCCTTGAAGGCGCTGTAGGCGGCATTGATGGTGTAGCCCCGTATAGCCTCTTCGACGGTGATACGCTCGTCCTTGCCGCAGTCCTGGCCCTCCATGGTGACCCTTGATACGGCCGCCGATATGTTGTCCAGGGGCCTGAAGGACACCACCGGCGAGTCGGTGCTGAGGACGATGGGTATCCCCAGGTCCAGCTCCGATCTCAGGGGTATCAGCTTCTTGGCCCGCTCCTCCCCAAGGTTGGCCAGGAAACCGTCGCCGTTGTAGTAAAGGTAGCTGGGCTGGGATATGGCGAGCAGTCCCAGCTTAGCCATGCGCTCCAGGTGCTTTATCGGGTAGCCGCAGTGCTCGATCCTGTGGCGATGGTCCTCCCTGGGATGCTCCTTCAGTATCTCCTCCCATGAGCCGACGACCATCTCCATGGCCGCGTCGCCCTGGGAGTGGGTGCCGGTGTGCAGCCCCAGGGTGTGGGACTCCAGGAGCAGGTCCCGGAGCTCGTCTCGGTCCCAGTAGGTGTAGCCGTAGGTGTCGGGCGGGTTCACGTAGGGATTTTGAAATGCGGCGGTGCAGCCTATCAGCGAGCCGTCGGCATAGCATTTGATGGTGCCTGCGGACAGCCGGCTGTCGCCCATGAAACCCATGACCCCCAGGGCCTTGACGTCCTTCAGGTGGTTGGACAGGTACATGCAATGGACCTTTACCCCGAGCACTCCGCGGTTCCTCGCCTCCACATATGCAGGCATCTCCCTTGCGGTGACCTGGGCGTCGACTATCGAGGTCAGGCCCTCCTTGTGGTACATTTTGCACACCCGCTCGATGGCCTGGACCAGGTCCTCGACGGGGGTGTCCTGGCCCGGGTCCGGGCCGTGGTTGCCCACGTCCACCGCCCCTTTGATCACGACTCGCTGAGCCGAGTCCAGCAGCATACCGGTGAGCCGTCCCTTCTCGTCGCGGACGAACCTGCCCCCCTTCGGGTCCTGGACGCTGTCGGTGATTCCTGCCTGCTCCAGGGCTAACGAGTTGACCAGGGCGAAGTGGCCCGAGGTGTGAACTATGACCACGGGATGTTTGCGGCTCATGTCGTCGATGTCCCAGCGGGTGGGCATCTGACCCCCGGGATATTTGGCGTAGTCCATGCCCCAGCCCCTTATCCACTCTCCCTCGGGAGTATCCTCGGCGGCGTTGGCCACAGCAGAGGCCAGCTCGCCTACGGAGCCTATCTTGGGGTAACCCGCCTGCATATTGTCCATGGTGGTGCCTACGTGCACCATGTGGTTGTGGGCGTCCATTAGGCCTGGCAAAAGGGTCTTGCCCTGGAGATCGATTATCCGGGTATCGGGGGGCAGCAACTTCCTTATCTCATCGGCGTGCCCCACCCGCCTGATACGGCCCTCCTCCGCATAGACGCCGCTGACGATGGTGCTCTTTGCATCAGACGTGAAGATCTTGCCGCCGAGAAAGGCGAGTCTCGTTTGGGAAGGCATTGTTACCCCCTATGCTCTTCGATTCATTGTTTGATAGGTCTTGCCCATCAGGAGACCTGAGGACGCTGGTCTGCCCAGGGATAGGCTTTTTCGTAGGCCGCCGAGGCCCTGAGCACCGTGGCCTCGGCCCCTGCCCTGCCGATGACGTGTAATCCCACAGGCATCCTATCCGACGAAAATCCGCAGGGAATGTTGGCTGCGGGCTGGCCGCTCATGTTGATGGGATAGGTGTAGAGCAGATAACCCAGATGGGGTGGCACCCGTTTACCGTCTATCTTCTGCGGGGGCTTGCCTATGGGGAAGGCGACGGTGGGCATGGTGGGGCTCATGAGAAGGTCGTATCTCTCCAGCAACTCGGTGAACCTCCGCTGCACCAGGAGGACGGTATGCAGGGCCTGGGCGTAGTCGGCTGAGGTGGCATGCCTGCCCTGCTCCAGACTGTACCTCCCGTAGGAGGTCAGCTCTCCGGCGTGCTCGTTCAGAAGATACCCGTAGCTGCTGTAGGCACTGCTGGTGAAGATGGTCCAGAAGGCCCTGAAGGGGTTCTCCAGGCCTACCTCCACCTCCTCTACCGAACAGCCCATCTCCTCGAAGCGGCGGGCCGCTTTGGAGGTTATCTCCAGCACCTCTGGGTCCACCGCCGCATACCCGAAGTCAGAGCTCCAGCCTACCCGCAGCCCCTTGACCCCGTCATCCAGGCCCGAGACGAAGTCGGGCACCGGGGCCTTCAGGGACATCGGGTCCCGGGGATCGTGGCCCGAGAGCACCTGGAGCATGATCGCCGAGTCGCGAACGGTACGGGACAGGGGCCCTGACTGGGAGAACATGTTGGCGGGTGGAGCGCCTCTGCCGACGCTTCCGTACCTGGGCACCCTCCACTGGGTCGGCTTGATGCCGTAGACACCACAAAAGCTGGCTGGAATTCGTATGGAGCCGCCGCCGTCGCTGCCCGTGGCCAGGGAGCAGAGGCCCGAGACCAGTGACGCTCCTGCGCCTCCGCTGGACCCGCCGCTGGTGCGCTCCAGGTTCCACGGGTTTCGACACGGATCGCCCAGCCGGTTCTCCGTCGTGCCCGACTGGCCGAACTCGGGGGTGTTGGTCTTTCCCAGGATGATGGCCCCGGCATCTCTGACCCGCTCCACCACCACCGAGTCTTCATCGGGGATGTGGTCACGGAAAACGTAGCACCCCATGGTGCTTCTGATGCCCTTGGAAAACTCCAGGTCCTTTATGGACACGGGAACGCCGTGCAGGGGCCCCAGGTCCTCGCCTCGGGAGACCGCCTCCTCGGCCTTCGCTGCAGCGGCCTTCGCCTCCTCTGCCGAGACCGTCAGGTAGGAGTGGAGCTTCGGGTCCAGGTCCCCTATCCGCTTGAGAAAGAGGTCAACCAGCTCTCGGGGCGAGACCTCCTTCGAAGCGACCATCTCCCGAATCCGCCATGCCGGGGCAAAGGCCAGCTCGTCGTTGCTCATCCTGCACCTCCATGTGGGCATGAGTCAGTGGTGTGGGAACGGCGCTCATACTACCACGTCAAGACTGGATCAGGTAGGACGGACCCGAGCTTCTGCCGCGCAGTTGATTACCGGCGTATCAAGTTACAGCGCGTCGGGCGAGAGACCGCAGTCAGTATATCGAAAACTTTTTTCTCCAATTGTTTTCGTTGCAGAGCAGAAAGACCGCACGTGGGTAAAACTAGAGTCGTAACGTCTTCTGACTTACCGAGACAAGCCAAATTTTCCCTTAGCGAACGAGGTGCTCTTCGTGAGATATTTGCACTTTCCCCCACGCGCCACTTTTTTGATTTCTTGTTCAAATGGACGTAAATGCCCTGATTGCAGGCTTTCAGACTAATGATAAGCACCTCCAGTCAAATTGTTGTTTTCCGGATACTATCAGCAGAACAAATATTCTGCAAGCCCTAAATTTTGGGGAATGCTACAATGGCAAGTGGCGTTCACGGCGTAAATGCAACTGACTGGGAGGAGATTGTTGAGATGGTGAAGGGTCTTGACCATTTACTTACCGAAATCGAATTAAATCAGTTTCGATACGATGTAGTCATTCACGTAGGGCGCCCTTCTCCGTCTCGGCAGTCCGTTTCATGGATCGACTGGAAGGACGAGGAACTCACGTTGGGTTCACTTCGTGCAGAGCTACTGAGGGCTCACCCGAAGGTGTTGGCCATTCGAGGTATTCCGAACGCCCGCGTAGCAGATGCTATGGACACGTTGCAGTGGCTAGAGGGCGAAGGCGGACCTGAGTCGGTCGGCAGGTGGCGAGAAAGACGAGCGAAACGAGAAGACATCCGTATCGATCCTGTTGATCTGTGCGCCCTCGCGAGGGATCTCTCTTACAGAGTAGAACTCATGTG
>JADFJI010000075.1 GCA_022566235.1 Chloroflexota bacterium | reverse complement strand
CCGCGGTAAATGCTATCAAGCTCTAGCCCCGGGCCTTCTCCGCTTCCTTGCGCTTTTGCCACGCCTCCCAGGACTGCCCCGCAGCGGTGTCCTTGCCGGTAAACCGGATGTTCCCTATCTCCGAATACAGAAGGGAAAAGGGGCCGTTGCCGGACTTGTCGAAATACTCGATATACGGTTCAGACACATCGCTGTCTCGATTGAAGATGTAGCCGACTATCTCGTCGCCATCGGCCTTGACGAGGGTGATGTTGCCTCGATAATCGAAGGCCAGATCGATCACCTTGCCGAGGGAGAGGTCATGGCCCAATTTCGGAATCCAACCTTCTAGGTTATCTTCTTCGGGCATAGCTAAATACCAAACTCATGGAGCCGGGTCTGCTCAAAGCTTTCCGGTGATCACAGCCACAGCCGAGTCCTTGAGCCCTTTCCACGTGCCGAAAGTCTTGTCGACGGCGGTGGCCTCGAAGCCACAGTGCACCATGCAATCCTGGCACTTGGGATTGCCGCTGGCCTTTCCGTAGCTTTCCCAACTGGTGTTCTCGATCAGGTCCTGGAAGCTGTGGGCATACCCTTCTTGCAGAAGGTAGCAGGGGCGCTGCCAGCCAAAGATGTTAAAGGTGGGGTTGCCCCACGGGGTACATTCGTAGTCGTGCTTGCCCATGAGAAACTGCAGGAACAGGGGCGACTGGTTGAAACGCCATCCCCTCTTTTTGTTGGATAAGATATCGGAGAAGAGGCGATTAGTCTTATCCTTCTGAAGGAAATGCTCCCGGTCCGGGGCCTTGGAGTAGCTGTATCCCGGCGAGACCATCATCCCCTCCACCCCCAGGTCCATCATCTCGTCGAAGAACTTCCGTACCCTACGGGGATCTGCGCCGTCGAAGAGGGTGGTATTGGTGGTGACCCTGAACCCCCGCTTCAAGGCCTCCCTTATCCCATCGACGGCCTGGTCATAGACCCCATCCCGGCAAACCGCCTCGTCATGCTCTTCCTGCAGGCCGTCCATGTGGATGCTGAAGCTCAGATACTTGGAAGGCTTGAACCGCCCCTCCTCCAGTTTCTTCTTCAGCAAGATGGCGTTGGTACAAAGGTAGACGTATTTCTTGAGCTTCACCAGTTCCTCTACAAGCTCTTCGATCTCCGGATAGAGGAGAGGCTCCCCGCCAGGAATGCTGACGATGGGTGCACCGCATTCCTCCACGGCCTTCAAACACTGCTCTACGGTAAGTCGCTTCTTGAGTATATGGGCCGGGTATTGGATCTTGCCGCACCCGGCACAGGCCAGGTTGCATTTGAAAAGAGGCTCCAGCATCAAGACCAGGGGATAGCGCTTACGCCTCTTAAGCTTCTGTTTGATGACGTAGGAGGTCACCGCCACCATCTGTGACAAAGGTACAGACATGATTATTACTCTCGTTTCCAGCCGGGTCTTGAACCCGGTGGTATCGGAACTCCGTTCAGGAAATTACCGTGCGTCGAGTCTTTTGAGGCGTTTAGCAACGTTTTCGGCCATCCCTTCGATAGGACTCAGGACAGGCCCCCTGTCCCCCTTCCCTTCGGCAAGCTCAGGAAATGCCTGGCCAGGAAGGGGGGTATAAATTTATATCTGGTCCCGACATGTCGGGACAAACCCCCGTCATAGTTCGACAGGCTCACCACGAACGGGGGGCTCCGCCCCTCTGGGCTCCCGACGACACCCGACCGAACGTCACGCTGATTTCGGCTACCAAGCACTAGTGTTCCCTCTCCGCAAAAAAGGTCGCAAGTTGCAAGATGTTCGTCCGCATACAAGGCGCCAGTTCCACCCCGTCCAGTGCAGCCAGGGCCCCCTGGCAGTGCTCCTGGGCCAGGGACTGGCAATGTGCCATGGCTCCCAGGCGGTCCAGTATGGCCAGCACCTCATCGACCTCCCCATCTTGGGTAGGCCCGCAATCTTCATATAGGCGATGCAAATACTGCCGATCGGCTCCGCTTGCCGTCTGCAATGCGTACACCACAGGAAGACACATCTTCTTGCGCCTTATGTCCGAGGCGACGGGTTTGCCGATGCTCTCCTCCATCCCCCAGACTCCCAGGGTGTCGTCCCTTATCTGAAAGACCAGCCCCAGCTCCCTGCCGCACAGCCTGAGGGATTCCACCGTATCCGGGTTGTCCGTCCCCAGCAGGGCGCCAAGGTGGAAGGAGCATTCCATCAGCGCTCCCGTCTTTTTAGAAACCATGTCCAGGTACTCATCAGTGGTGATGGAGGTCTGGTGCTCGTAGCTTATATCCAGGTATTGCCCCTCGATCATCTCCAGGGATGCACTCTCCAGGGCTTCCAGCGCAGCGAAAATCTTGCGTGGATGATGCTCAGTAGAGCCCTTGAGGAGGGCCAGGGTGCCCAAGCCCCGCATGGAGTCCCCGGCGTTGATGCCCTGGGCCATCCCCCACAGGTGCCATACCGTGGGCCGGTGGCGGCGCTCCGTATCTCCGTCCTGGATGTCATCGTGGATCAAGGAGAAGTTATGGACCAGCTCCAGGGCCGCTGCAGCGGGAAGGGCCTTCTGCCAGTCTCCGCCAACCGCCTCGCAGGCCATGAGGCACATGAGGGGCCGCAGGCCTTTGCCCTGGCCCTCAATCGGATCGCCCTTCTCGTCGATCCAGCCCATATGATAGCGCTGCATGTCATAGAGAAAGAGGTTACGACCTTCGAAGGCGGCCTTTAAGCTGGCATCCAGCGCAGGCCGGTATCTCTGGAAGGCTTTGGGAAGTCCCATTTCGCCCCTGTACCACCTTATTCAAGATCAGTCGGAGGCCGTTTTGGCCATCTCTTTGCTGGAAGGAGTGGTCGAGAACAGTTCGGGGAACCCTTCCTTCACACGGCGCACTATTCCATCGGCATCAAGGTCAAGGCTCGCCAGCAACTCCGAACGAGGGCCATGCTCCACAAACCTATCTGGAACACCCAGTGTCTTGACCTTGGCGCCCTTTGGCATGGCCTCCTCTACCAGCGCGACCACGGCCTGGCCGAATCCGCCAACAAGGAGGTGCTCTTCTATAGTGAGGGCCAGGCCGGTACGGCTGATGTTGTCCAGGATCAGCTTCCGGTCCAGAGGTTTTACGAAGCGCGCGTTAAGAACGGTGCACTCCACCCCCTCTCCGGCAAGGCTTTCCGCAGCCTCCAGGGCCGGATAGACCATGGACCCCAGGGCAACCAGGACCAGGTCTTTGCCCTCCCGGAGCCTCTCTCCTTTGCCAATTGGCAAAGCTTTCAGCTTTGGATCGAGATCAACTCCATAGCCCACACCCCTGGGATATCGAATGGCCATAGGGCCCTCGTGTTGGATGGCCGTGTACAGCAGGTGCTGCAGCTCGTTCTCGTCCTTAGGGGCTGCCATCACCATGTTGGGCAGACAGCACATAAAAGAGATATCGAATATGCCCTGGTGAGTCCTGCCGTCCTCCCCCACAAGTCCGGCCCTGTCGATCCCGATGACCACGGGCAGGTTCTGGAGGCAAACGTCGTGAAGCAGCTGATCGAAGGACCTCTGGAGGAAGGTGGAGTAGATGGCAACCACGGGCCTGAGGCCTCCGCGGGCCATGCCGGCGGCCACCGTCACCGCGTGCTGCTCTGCGACACCCACATCGAAAACCCGCTTAGGAAACCTTTTCTTCACCTGCGTGAGGCCCGTTCCATCGAGCATGGCGGCGCTGATACCCACCACCGCCGCATTGGCCTGCATCAGGCGCTCCATGGTATCGGCAAAAACCTTGGAGTAGGTCGGCGCCCCGGAGCCCGGGCCAAGTGGCGAACCGGGCTGATGGTACTTTACCGGGTCTTTTTCCGCCGGTTTGTAACCCCTGCCCTTATGGGTAATCACGTGGATCATGGGCGGCTTGTCATGATATTTCATGGCATCACGGATCACCGACTCCAGCTCCGATATGTTGTGCCCGTCTATGGGGCCCACGTACCTAAAGCCCATCTCTTCCCAGATCATGTTGGGTATGATCAACCCTTCCAGGCTGTCTTTAATTCGTTTAGCCATGCGCCACACCAGCTCCCCCTGGGGCAGGGCCTTGGCTAAGGTGCGTCCACCCTCCACCAGGGACCGGTAGTCGGGATGGAGGGTGATGCGGTTACGCCAGTGGGTCAGCCAGCCGACGTTTTCCGAAATGGACATCCCGTTATCGTTAAGGATAACCATGAGGTTCTTGGGTTTTTCCTGAGCTATATTGTTGAGGCCCTCGTAGCTGAGGCCAGCTGTCAAAGCACCATCGCCCAGGATGCCTATCACATAGCCGCCTTGATGGGTCAGGGTGAGGCCGGTGGCCACTCCTAAAGCCGCTGAAACCCCTGTGCCTGCGTGTCCGGCCCCAAAAACGTCATGGGGGCTTTCCGATATCTCGGCGAATCCCGAAAGCCCCCCCTTGGTGCGAATCTTATCGAATGCATCCCGGCGGCCGGTTATCAGCTTGTGGGTATAGCACTGGTTACTGGTGTCCCATACGATCTTATCGTAGGGGCTATCCAGCACCCGGTGAAGCGCGAGGGTCAGCTCTACCACCCCCAGGTTGGAGGCCATATGGCCCCCATTCCGTTTGACGGTATCTATGATCCTACGGCGGATTTCCCCCGCCAGTAGGTCCATCTCCTCATAGCTGAGGGAGGTCAAGTCCGCCGGGCTGTCTATCCTGTCCAGTATGTCTTGCATCATGCGCGTCCCTGACGCTCATTCCACATGTCGGGGTTCCGGAACAAACACCACGTCACAGCTTATCCCGGTACGGCTAGAGAGAGTGCATCGCCTGCCGAGGTATCAGGCTAGCATAGGATGTGTGCCTCGTCAATAGGATGCGTGGGAGAGTGTTTAACAATGGTTTCGACCATCCCCCTGTCCTCTTTCCCTTCGTCAAGCTCAGGACAGGCCTGGACAGGAAGGGGGAGAACATTTGGGTGTGGTCCCGTCTTGTCCCGATACTCGGGACTCTGGACTTCCCTTTTCACGTCCTTATCAAACGGCCTATGTACGGGCACCAGGCTAAGGCCCCTCGTCCCAGGGCCGTAGGCCTCGGTGTCCTAGTGAAGTGGTGTCCGCCGCCCGTTGAGGAACTCGCCCCGGAAGGCTAGTACGAAGAAGGCGAAAGCAAGGCAAATGAGGAGGGCATTGGCTGCGAACACCCAGGTCAGAGAGGTGAACTCCAGCACGGCGTATGCCAAAAGGGGCCCCAGGGCCGAGCCCGAGTCCTGCCACGTGGCGTACCGGCTCATCACCTTCGCCCGCCTATTCCTCGGAGCAAGCCCTCCGGCCATGGCATCCAGAGATACGTTGACCGCCGCCAGGCTCACGAAGGCCAGGGGCAGCGACAGCAGAGATAGCCAGAGCAATCCGGGAGAAGCCAGAAGGACCAGGGAAACCAGACACATGGGGGCCGCTATGGCGATCACCCTCTCCCGCCCGAACCTGTCCGCCACATATCCCAGGTACGGGGCCGCTATCGCCGACGCCCAGCTGGTTGCCAGAAAAAGGCCGTTCAGGGTGGCTATACCGATGACCACCCCTCCGATAGAGGCCCCCTCTTCTCCCAGCTCCTCGCTGAGGAAGAAGCCCAGGGTCGACACCAGCACCCCGTTCATAGCGAAATAGAAGGCGGAAACTGTCACGGATACTGCAAGGAGCCGCCTCACCTTCATACGGTCCAGCTCCGGGGCAGGGGTTAGAAGCAGATCGAGGATACGGCTGTGGGGCCTCGCCATCTGTGATCTCACCTTCTTGGGCCTCACTTCCTCTAAGATATTCGCCGGGACCGATGCAGCCGTCACCTTTAGGGGCCTGGGACGCCTTCGCCCCAGGGCCAGTGGAATGGGGAGACTGACGAGTCCCAGGGCCGCTATTATCAGAAAGCTGGCGGTCCGACCCGTGACATCGAAGAGGAAACCACCCAGTAGCACGCCGACTACGCTCCCGGTCCTCTGCCCCCCAATGAAGAAGCCCATCAGCCGGCCCTGAGCGCTCTCCTGCCCATCTTCCAGCACCACCAGATAGCCACCCAGCCTCAGCATCGAGTAGCAAACGCCCCAGAGAAGCCGTGCGAGCAACAGGACCACAAATCCGTGCCCGGCGCCGTAGACCACGGTGGTACCCACGGATACCAGTATCACCAGTAAGAGAGGTCTATCCAGGCCGAAGCGCTGAAAGAACCAGGCCGCCACGGGGTTGGAGGCCAGCCGCACGAAGCGGTTGGCGCTCAGGATCACCCCTACCAACCCGGCGGACACACCGAAGGAGCTGATGTTCGAGGGCAGAACGTTGTAGAGCATGGAATCACCCATGATTACCGCGCCCACGATGGCCGTCATTAAGACGACTCTTCTGGGCGCTACACGCTGCAACGCTGCCCTACCGAGGATCATGCACCCCCGTTTCTCCTATTTTGCTACCGTGTTTTACGGCTTTGCGCCCGACTCCCATTCACCTTGACAGTAGTAGGTAATGATGATTCCATTAGCGTCGCCGTTTTGCTCGTCAGTATAACCTGTTGACCCACGTCGACATCCCGCCATCGCCAAAGGAGAAGATCATGAGGCTGGAGCTGGCCTCCTTCAATATCGATAGGATATCCCCGGGCGCCAGGACCCGACTCTCCCAAGGCGAGTTGCAGGTGGACGTCGAGGAGATCAGGAAACTGGTGCTGGCCGATGAAAACATCAGGGACGTTAAGATACACCTGGTGCATCCCGGGGAATCGGTGCGGATCGTCCACGCCCTGGACGTGGTGGAGCCGAGGCATAAGGTCTCAGGCCCCGGCGCTGTATTCCCCGGCGTCCTGGGGCCGCCCACCTCGGTGGGCGAAGGACGTACCCACCGGCTTTCCGGGGTAGCCATAGTGACCGCGGGGGAGCCGGTAGTGGGGGAGCCGCTCTACTGGAGGGAGGCCATCATCGATATGTCGGGCCCCGGCGTCGCCCACAGCCCCTTTTCCCAGACCGCAAACCTGGTGCTCGAGCTTGTTGCCCGAGAGCCATCGACCACTGAGGAAAGGGCAGAGGACAACACCATAATCGGTTCGGGATATTCTCTGAGCTATAACTACTCCGTCAGGATCGCCGGGTTCAAGGTTGCCAGCTATCTGGCCCAGGTCACCGCCGACATGACCCCAGACCGGGTAGATGTCTTCGAGCTGACCCCCGTGGACCCTGGCCTTCCCAAGGTATTCTATGCCAGCCAGGAGGCCGGCAGGTACCTCTACGGTGGCGATATGGGCTGGCAGCCCACCCTCTTGCATCCCAATGAGCTTGCCGACGGGGTGATATTCAGGACCTTCAACGGCCCGGCCAGCTTCAGGGAGTCCACTTATCTGTACCAAAACCACCCGGTGGTTGCAGACCTGTACCGCCGCCACGGAAATGACCTGAGCTTCGCCGGGGTGCTGCTGTATCCCCTCGGTGGAGAACGGCTGGAGGAGAAGGAGCGGATCTGCAGCTTTGCCTCCAAACTGCTGCACATGTTGGGGGCCGATGGTATAGTCATATCCTGGATAGGAGGAGGCCATCCCGGGATCGATCTCATGCTCCTCTGCCAGAAATGTGAGCAGCTGGGGATAAAGACCACCATCCTTAGCCCGGAGATGGCCCGGACCCCCGATGAATCTGGATTCGTCCATTACGTGCCCGAGGCCGACGCCATCGTCAGCGTTGGCAACTACGAGGAGCAGGTGACGCTGCCGCCGGTAGACCGGGTCATCGGGGGGAGAACGCTGCTTCTCAGCGATATGGACGCAGATGGAGCCCTGACCGTCACGGTACGCTATATGTACGGGGCCTCAAGCCCCCTGGGCGATGGCAAGCTGATGGGCGTGCAGTATTGACGGACAGGTCAACGGGGCAAGATGGCTCTCCTATCTAAAAAGTGCGGTGTCAGTAAAGTAACCCGTTGCCTTGGGGTACGAGATTCGAGTTCTGTCAGAGGAGTCTTCCGCATGATAGGGAGAACCACAACCTTTTCAGGTTCCCTTAAACCTCCTGAACCTGTTGGCATTGGGAGGCTCCGCTCTCGCTCGAGCAAGTTGCAAGTGAAGTACATTCAGCTATCGAAGGACTACAATAAAGGTCGAGGAGAATAATCCAATAATGGAAATCCAGCCTCAGTATGTGTCCCTCGGTATGTTACTTCAAGGGCGGCTCTTTAGGATTCCGCAGTACCAGAGGGCCTACAGTTGGCGTCAGAAGCAACGTAAGGAACTGTTTGAAGATATACGGCGAACCTGGATCAGGGGAGGCGACAGCAGTCACTTCATGGCAACGATAGTGGGTCTTCGTCGGAATAAGGTAACTATTATCACCGACGAACACCAACTAATAGACGTGGTAGATGGGCAGCAAAGGATCACAACTCTCA
>JADFJI010000074.1:3374-8439 GCA_022566235.1 Chloroflexota bacterium | reverse complement strand
ACCCCATATTTCATTAGCCTGCTGGAGGGTTAGGGTTGTAAAGCATGCCCTACCAGATGCTCCATCCCCCGTCCACCATGATGGTCTGCCCGGTTATGTAGCTGGATGCCTCCGAGGCCAGGAGCAAAAGCAGCCCCATCAGCTCCTCCGGCTGGCCCACCCGTCCCATGGGCGCCAGGGCTGCAAGCTCGGCCTTCATCTGGGGGTCACTGAGAAACCTGTCGGTCAGCTCGGTGTGGAAGAATCCAGGCCCGATCTGGTTGACGGTGACTCCCCTCTTGGCCCACTGCTTGGCCGTTTCCTTGGTGAGGCCGGCCATTGCATGCTTAGCGGTGCAGTAGCCGAAGCTGGGGTCCTTCTCCGGCGCGGCCTGGACACCCTCCACCGAGGAGATGTTGATGATCCGTCCCCAGCCCCGGGCCAGCATCTCCTTTCCTGCCCGCTGGGTGAGCAGGAACACGCTGGTCAGGTTGGTATCCATTATCAGCCTGTACTCCTCCAGGGTGGTCGTTTCCATCCACATGGCCATGCCGCCCCTCGCGGCGTTATTGACCAGTATGTCCAGCCTGCCGAACTCCTCCATGGACCTGGACACGAGATTCTCAATCTGATCGGGTTGGGTAAGATCGGTCTGCACCACCAGGCACCGGCGACCCCGCTCCCGCACCCCCTCGGCCGTCTTCTCCAGCCGTTCCAGGCGTCGGGCCGCCACCACCACGTCGGCCCCCGCATCGGCCAGGCCGTGGGCGAAAGTTACCCCAAACCCCGACGACGCTCCCGTCACGAGGGCTACCCGGCCAGTCAGGTCAAACAGCTTCTCTGCCATCTTCTCCTCCTCGAGATAATGCACACTGGTGCAAATGTTTTAGTGCCCACCCCTCCACACAGGTATGTTTTCACGGGGCTCTGCCCCCTACGACTCCCGCGGATTATAGAGCAAGATATGTCACTACAGGCAACATGTTCGGGCGTGGGCGAGATAGGACGACCTCGAACTATCCTGGCTGGTTTATGTCCCCGCTGTTTTAGACAAGAAGGCCCAGGAAGACCTCTCACAAGGAGGTTCAGGGCCTTAGAAACGTGGGGCTACAGAACGGGAAGGTACCGCTTTAGCTCGTAGTCTGTGACCTGAGACCTGTAGCTGTCCCACTCGATCTTCTTGTTCTCCAGGAAGCTGTTGAACACATGCTCCCCCAGGCACCGGTGGAGCAGGCTGCTTTCTTCGGCCTTGATTATCGCTTCCCAGAGGCTTCCGGGTAGGGTCTGCACACCCCGCCGCTCCCTCTCCTCCGGCCCCATCTCGGCCACATCCTCCTCCGCGGGGTCCGGGACCGGATATCTGCCCTCTATGCCCTCCAGGCCCGCGGCAAGCATCACGCTGAAAACCAGGTAGGGGTTGCAGGCTGGATCGGGCGCGCGGTATTCGATACGGGTAAATTTGTCGTTTCCTATGTCCGACTCTGGTATTCGGATCAGGTCGGCCCGGTTGGTCCTGGCCCAGGTCACGAAGACGGGGGCCTCGAACCCCGGGATCAGACGCTTATATGAGTTGACCCACTGATTGGTCACGCAGGTGATCTCCTGGGCGTGTCGCAGGAGGCCCGCAACGAACCATCTGGCCTCTTGAGAGATGTGGAACTCCTCCTCGGCGTTGTAGAAGGCGTTCCTCTCGCCCTGGAAGAGGGCTTGGTCAACGTGCATACCGCTGCCGTTGACGCCGTACACCGGCTTCGGCATGAAGGTGGCGTGAACGCCGTGTTTGAGGGCTACCTCCTTCACAACCAGGCGGAAGGTCATTATGTTGTCGGCCATGGTCATCGCATCGGTGTAGTGGAGGTCTATCTCGTGCTGGCTGACGGCCGCCTCATGATGGCTGGAGTCGACCCCGATGCCCATCTCCTCCAGGATAAGGACCGTCTCCCTGCGGAGTTCCGTGGCGACATCGATAGGGGTCATGTCGAAATAGCCGCCCTGGTCCAGGGGCTCGGTCCCTTCGGAGCCCTTGAAGTAGAAGAACTCCATCTCGGGCCTTACGTAGTAGGTGTAGCCCAGGTCCGAGGCCCGCTGGAGATTCCGTTTCAGCACATGGCGGGAGTCCCCCTCGAAGGGCATGCCGTCCGGGGTCAGGATATCGCAGAACATCCGGGCCACGGCGTCCTGCTTGGGTCGCCAGGGCAACAGGCGGAAGGTGGCGGGATCCGGCATCGCCACCATGTCCCGCTCATCGTAGCGTGCGAAACCCTTGATGGTGGAGCCGTCGAACCCACGCCCCTCGTCCAACACCTCTTCAAGCTCATCGACGGTGATGACGAAGCCCTTCAGGCCCCCCAGGATATCGCTGAACCACAGCCGGATGAACTTTACATCCTGCTCCTTGGCTGTGTGGAGGACGTATCTGTTCGCCTCCTGGTCTTTGGTGGTCATCGGTCTTACACGTCGTAGTAGAGTTGGAACTCGTAGGGGTGGGGCCGAAGCCTCATAGGGTCCACTTCCATGGTGCGCTTCTGGTCTATCCAGGTCTCTATCAGGTCACTGGTGAAGACGTTTCCCTTCAAGAGAAACTCGTGGTCCTCTTCAAGGGCATCCAGCACCGCTTCCAGACTACCGGGCACCTGGAGCACCTTGGCCGCCTCTTCCGGAGGCAGCTCGTATATGTCTTTTTCCAGGGGCTCGCCCGGGTCGATCTGTTTCTCTATGCCATCCAGGCCCGCCATCAGTAGGGCCGAGAAGGTCAGGTACGGGTTGCAGGAGGGGTCCGGAGGTCGGAACTCTATGCGCTTGAGCTTAGGCTTCTTCGACACCATCGGTATCCTGATGCAGGCGCTGCGGTTCCGGGCCGAGTAGGCGAGGTTGACCGGGGCCTCGAACCCGGGCACCAGGCGTTTATAGGAGTTGGTGGTGGGGGCGCAGAAAGCCATGAGGGCCGGGGCATGGGCCAGCAGCCCTCCTATGTAGTACTTGCAAAGCTCGCTGGTCAGGGCGTAGCCCTCGCCGTAGAACAGGTTCTCCCCGTTCTTCCACAGGCTCTGGTGTACGTGCATGCCGGTCCCGTTGTCCATAAAGAGGGGTTTGGGCATGAAAGTGACGGTCTTGGAGTGCTGGGCAGCGACGTTTTTCAAGATGTACTTGTACAACATCACGCTGTCCCCCATCTTGGTGAGGGTCCCGAAGCGCATGTCTATCTCCCCCTGGCCCGCGGTTGCCACCTCGTGGTGGTGCACCTCCACGGGAATGCCGATCTCTATCAGTTTCAGCACCATCTCGCTGCGGAGGTCCTGGAGGGTATCGACGGGGGGCACGGGGAAGTACCCCTCCTTGTAGCCGGGCCGGTGGCCCATATTTTGATGGTCGTTTCGACCGCTGTTCCATATCCCTTCTTCAGAATCGATGTAGTAGTAACCGCTGTGCTCGTTCTGGCCGAACCGGATATCATCGAATATGAAGAACTCCACCTCGGGTCCCCAGTTGCTTACCTCTGCTATGCCCGTGGACTTCAGGTAGGCCTCGGCCTTCTTGGCTACGTGCCTGGGGTCCCGGGAGTAGCTCTCTCCGGTGATCGGGTCCTTGATGTCGCACAGAATGCTCATGCTGGGGACCTGGTAGATCGGATCGACAAAGGCGGTATCGGGGTCGGGCATCACCAGCATGTCGCTTTCGTGGATCTGCTGAAAGCCCTGGATACTGGACCCGTCGAACCCCAACCCTTCCTGGAAGACCTCCTCGGTGAGCTCTCCCACTGGGATGGAGAAGTGCTGGAGCTTGCCGAGCAGGTCGGTAAATTTCAGGTCGACTATCTTGATGCCCCTGGCCCGGCACTCCTCGATAACGTCTCCGGCTTTGCTCTTGGAAGTCGTTTCCGCCATTGGACCTCCTTATAGCGATGAGGCCCCTGCCTTGAGGGCGAGGGGCCGTTTTTACTTCAAATTCGCCTGCACTAAGCAACTCATAGCAATATGAGTCTACAGCGGGAGCGGCGAAGAGGTGTCACAAGAAGGTAACAGTTGTGTAACAAACGTGTAACAGATGAGCCTTTTTATGATTTTCGATACTCACGAGGGTCAAAGCAAGAGTCGTGGGTTGATTCGATCTATATGGTTCGTAAACTGGGCATAATAAGACACCCGCCCGGAGATGTAAGCGAAGTTACAACCAACAGGCGGGGAGAAAGCAGGGAAAGCCTACTATGATTGGCGATTGTTTATCAATCGCATGTACTAGTAGGTAGTGTCCTAATTTGAAGGCATAGAAAGGAGTGGTACAATGTATATTCAGAGCGATAGTCTAGGGAGGAAGAATCATGCTAGGTATTAGTATCGCTGGACAAGTAATGGAAGCCGATGGTTTATCGCTGGAATATAAGCGAGATTATGGTACTGCCAGGGGGAATTTGGAAATCTCGGATTTCGTGAATAATCCCTTTGTCAACAGCCCAAGAAGTATCCTTCGTCTGCTGAGTGCGGAAGAGGGAGGCGATGCTCCTATCGTTCAGGTTAGAGTTGGCGGAGATGACGTCCCCGATTCGTTTCTGGTCACTCAAGATAATATCTAGCCTGTCCCTAACGTCTTGTTCTTCAAGCCTGATTTGTCCTTTGATGTCGAACCCTACTCCATGGAATAAGAACGTGGCATTGGGAACAGCGTACCGTGTTTCACCAGCTAGGAACACAGCGTTCCCGATAGAATCCACGCTGCCAACATTGTGGGTCACTAGGCTGAACGGCATCCCCCTAAGTACGTTGTAAAGATTCATCCCTTCTTTGACTTGCCCCCCTGGAGTTGAAATGGCTAAGTACACCTGTTGTACCTGGCGATTAGCAGCTTGGGTCATCACAGCAATAAGACTCTCTGTCGTTTTGATATTGATTTCAGCAGAGAAAGTGACATAAAGAACAGGCAAATTTGTTGGAAGAGTATTTAAGTTGACCATTGGTACCTCCTATTTCTTCGCTTCTTGCACTATAGCCGTCCTGACAGCTGCCTGTGGCGAGTCCACAGGTCCCTTGATGGTGTACGGCTACGAACCTCCTCTTTGACCCTTCGGTAGCGTGAGACCAGGCATAGCACT
>JADFJI010000074.1:0-3364 GCA_022566235.1 Chloroflexota bacterium | reverse complement strand
CAAATTCGCCTGCACTAAGCAACTCATAGCAATATGAGTCTACAGCGGGAGCGGCGAAGAGGTGTCACAAGAAGGTAACAGTTGTGTAACAAACGTGTAACAAAGAGGAATCAGGGTGGCGGACGATATGCTACTGAGTCTCGGCGGTGAACCGGTACCCGACTCCCCTGACCGTCTCGATGAAAGACTGGCCTTCGGCCCCAATCTTGCTTCGGAGCCTTCTTATATGCATGTCCACGGTACGGGTGCCGCCGAAGTAGTTGTAACCCCACACCCGGTCCAGAAGAACGTCCCTGGCGAAGACCTTGCCCGGGCTGGCGGCCAGGAATCTGAGCAGCTCGTATTCCTTGTACGTCAGCCCTATCTTCTTGTTGCCGACCCATACCTGGTAGCTGTCCTGGTCTATGACCAGAGGCCCCCGGGTAAGGGTCTCTGCCCTCTCAGGCCCGAGTCCCTTATCCTGTATCGGACTGCTGCCCAGAACGCTCCGCACCCGGGCCAGGACCTCGTGCTTGTTGTACGGATAGGTGATGAAATCGTCCACCCTTGGCACCACGTCGAAGTCCCGCGGGCTGTCGGGGGCCAGGAGGGCCAGGAGCCGGGCCTTGGTGCTAGCCCGGCAGCGGTCTATGAGGGTGTCGATGTCTGCCTCGACCCGCCTGAGATACGGCACGTCCAGGAAGATCAACATCGTATCCTGGGTCGAGGCCGACTCCAACTCATCCCAGGGCCTGGGGAGCAGCACGGAGTCATAGCCCCTTTCTTTGAGCACGGCCTCCAGCCCCTGAATGTCCAGGGTGCTGTCTCCGAATATCAGTACCTGGGCCAACTTCCTCTCCCCTTACGCGCTTGCCGATCCTCTAACAATCCGAATCGCCACGACCGGATGAAAAAATGAAGAGCGCCTCCTCCCTTCCAATGAAAGACGAAGGCGCCCTTTTCTGTAAGCTTGTCGATCCGTGCTGGTGGCTAAACCACCGCGGGTATGCCGCAAAACGCCTCGTAGTCTATCAGTTCGGTGACCGTTGGGTTGTCTCCGCAGACGGGGCACCCGGGGTCCCGTCTAATCTTGACCTGCCGGAAGTCCATGTCCAGGGCATCGAAGAGCAGCAGTCTGCCGGTAAGGGGCTCGCCGAGTCCCAGGATAAGCTTGATGGTCTCTACGGCCTGAATGGAGCCGACTATCCCGGGGAGAACGCCCAGGACACCGGCCTCGGCGCAGCTGGGCACCATGCCGGGAGGGGGTGGGTCGGGGTAGAGACATCGATAGCAGCCCTTGTCATGGGTGAACACCGATGCCTGGCCCTCGAAGAGGAAGATGCTGCCGTGTACATTGGGCTTCTTCACCATCACACAGGCGTCGTTCACCAGGTATCGGGTCGGAAAATTATCGCTGCCATCGACGACGATATCGTAGTCTTCGATGATCTCCATTATGTTCTGGGAGCTGAGACGGACGTTATGCTTAACTACCTTCACGTCTGGGTTGATATCGTTGAGAGTGTCGGCTGCCGAGTCTACCTTGAGACGGCCAATGTCGTAGCTGTGATGGAGAATCTGCCGTTGCAGGTTGGTCAGTTCAACCACGTCGAAATCTACGATGCCCAGGGTGCCTACTCCCGCTGCGCACAGGTAAAGGGCCGTGGGAGACCCCAGGCCTCCAGCCCCTATCAGAAGCACCTTGGCTTCCAGAAGCTTCCTCTGCCCCTTGCTCCCCACCTGGGGCATTATGAGATGCCTGCTGTAACGCTGTACCTGCTCCTTGGTAAATGCCAGGGTTTCCACCATCGCTCAGTGCCTCCGGTCAGGCCAATTGCCTGTTGTATAATCCTCTCATGGAGAGATGATTCAGCTATGTCCTGGTCACCTCTCCAACTGATATATGATAACATAGAGGCTGCCGACCATCAATTTGAAACTGTTGCCTGCCCACTGGACAGGCAGGGGGAGAGACGGGAAGAATGGCGACCATAGAGCTAGCGGCCGACATAAGGCAGGAACGGGGAAAGAAGACCAGGTTCCTGCGAAGACGGGGATTGACCCCGGCGAATCTCTACGGCCCCAAGATCGATTCAATTGCACTGCAGATCCAGACCAGCCATCTGCAGCAGGCCCTGGTCCAGGGCGGTCGGAACGCATTGTTGTCCATAAAAGTAGCTGGCGAGAAGGATTTCCGGGCGGCGATCATCCGGGCACTCCAGGTTCACCCCGTCACCGATGAGCTGGTCCACGTAGACTTTCTCCAGGTAGATGTGACCAGGACTATCTCCGCAGAAATTCCTGTTGTCCTGGTTGGAGAGTCACCCCTGCCCAAAGGCCAGACTCTTATCACCCAGGCCATCTCCTCCGTCCAGGTGGAGGGCCTGCCCATGGACATTCCCCGCTCCGTCGAGGTGGATATCTCTATCCTTATCGAGATAGACCAGTCCATATGGGTCCGAGACCTTCAGCTTCCGCCCAATATCGAGGTGCTCACCGATCCCGACCAGCTGGTGGTCAAGGCAGCCTTGGCACGGGTGGTGGAGGAGGTGGTAGAAGAAGTGGAGGAGGCCGAGGAAGGGGTCGAGGGTGAGGCTGTTGAAGGGGTCGAGGGCGAGGCCCCAGCGGCCGGGGAGACCCAGTCCCAGCAAGGGAGCGAGTAACGGGCCGGGTCCCAATCCGTTACGGATTCCCTTTATCTCGGCTCCGAATACCCCGAACCATTTGGTTGTGCGCCGGAGACGCATCATAGATTGTGATGCGGCCTGGGGTTCGCAATAGCTGGAAAGGATCTGGGAAGGGTGGCCTGGATCACAACAAGGGGCTGGAGTCAGCGCCCCCCCACCCCAGACCCCGATACCCGGGACAGCGGGCGATAGCAGCTTACCTTTGGGTTAACCGGGGTCTTTGAGCTGCACCTTCTCTCGTATCGACGGGTTTATCAGGTTCAACGGCCAGTGGCCCGTCAACACCCTCACCATCTCCTCGCCGACCCTGCGGTGGAGCAGGTCGAACGCGGCATCGGAATAGGAAGCAGAGTGGGGCAGAACGACAACGTTATCCATCTTCAGGAGAGGGCTATCAGGGTCCAAGGGCTCTTTCTCGAAGACGTCCAGCCCCGCGCCTGCGATCCAGCCCTGCTGAAGCGCCCGGATGAGGGCCTGCTCGTCCACCACCGGGCCCCGAGAGGTGTTGATGAGGAAGGCTGAGGACTTCATACGACGGAACTCTTTCTCACCCATTAAGTGCCCGGTCTCGGGCGTCAGAGGGGTGTGGAGAGAGACGTAGTCGGACCTCTCCAGCAACTCCTCCAGGCTCACCAGCTTGATGCCGTGGTCGCGGGCGACCGCCGGGTCGATATACGGGTCGTACCCTAGGATCTCCA
>JADFJI010000073.1 GCA_022566235.1 Chloroflexota bacterium | reverse complement strand
GTAATCCATGCCCAAACCCTCATGGGCGCCCCCATGGATGGCCAGACAGCAACCCAGGCGGTGCGCTTCCTCGTAAATGGGCCAATACTCTTTGGAGCCAAGGTGTCCTGTGTGGCCCGTGGATGCGAGCATGGCACCACAAAAACCTAGTTTCTCAACAATACGCCGCAACTCTTTGACTGCTTCTGCGGGTTCTTGCAGCGGAATCAACCCTAGTCCCTGGAACAGAGGGCTCTTTTTTAGGTAATACGCATGGAACCAGTCGTTGTAGGCTCTGGCCACGGCCGATGCGAACCTGATATCGTTAAACTCCACCCCCGCCACCGCCAGCCCTCGGGTGGGCAGGAGAACCGCGGCATCCAGGCCCTCGGTCTCCATGGCGTGGAGCTGGGAGACGGCATCGAACCCCCGGGCTACCCCCTCGGACATGGTTTCAGCCTTGTCCTTCTCTACGATGCGATGTGCCTGCTCCTCCTGGTGGGACCGGACGTTGGACTCGGTGACAAATCCAACGGGCCTGCCCTCGACGGCAGTGTTCATGTCCATAGGGTCTTTGCTCGTACCCACCGGCGCCCTGTCCCTGAACTCGGGATCGATGTAATTAAGCCAGAGGTCCCACGGCTCGTGCACGTGCATATCGCTATCCAATACCTTGAAGCCGTTCTTGACCATCACCTTCCTCCAGGCGTAGGATTCCGTCCTCATCGGACACGAGAGCATTGAGGCTATCTGTGGGGCCTCGGGACGGGTTACGTCATAATACCATGAGGCCCGTGTCCGGCAGGCGTCGATCTCTCGACCCCTTCGACTCAAGCTCGGGCTAAAGAGGTTGACGTCACTCGATAGCCTCAATGGCCTTGACGGCCCGGGGCCGCTCGTTCAGGGGCTGTGTCGAGGATTGACAGCGGATGGCGCTGCTAGTACCTTTTAGCCTTGACGGGAAGACTGGACTCGGCCTGGAGGCGAGCCATCCGGGCCGGGCCGGCTTTAGCGTTCCGCTAGCTAGGGACGGATCATGCAGGCAAAGATAGTCATCGAGCGTCACGTGGTCTCGGGCCGGGAGTCCCAGGCCCTGGACATCGCCGTCGAGATGAGGTCTGTTGCTACGAAGCAGCTGGGATATATCTCCGGCGAGACCCTGATAGACACCGAGGACCACGGGACGATGATTGTGGTCAGCACATGGCGCAGCGTGCAGGACTGGAAGAGATGGGAGAGTAACGAAGACCGACTGAGGATCGAAGGCTACCTGGCCCCGCTGCTGAGCCGCCCGGCAATCGTCAGGGTGTGCGCCGACGCGGGGGAGTTCCGGGCCGGGAGGGAGGGGTCCTCCGCCAACTTATATGTGTAATGCGGTAGACAAAACCAAAGATGGAAGCGCGGGCCTCCTCATCGAGCAGACCCGTATACGGAGGTGACGAGCAGTGGCAGGCTTACTGGAGATGGAGGAGAAGGTCCCGAATTTCGCCCTCGTGGACGTGGATGGCAGGGAATACGATCTCTACTCAGACCTGGGGAAGGCCCCCCGGGTCATTGTGTTTCGCCGCGGCGGGTGGTGAGACGGATGCAATAAGTACCTGCACGGCGTGCAGGAGATGTACCCCCAGTTCCAGGAGATGGGCATAGACTGGCTGGCCCTAAGCGTCGATACCCCCGAGAGCCTTCGCAAGATGAGGGACAGGCACAGCTTGACCTTCAGGGTGCTGCCGGACCCCCAGGGCCTGGTAGCAAGAAGCTACGGTTGTATGTGGAGTAAGGAGAGGGAGTTCAGCGAGCCCGCGGTTTTCCTCATTAACAGGGATGGTCTCCTTATCTACCAGGCCCTGGTCTCCACCGCCAACGGCCTCGCCCCGGCCGCCGACGTGATGGAACACCTGCTGTGGAGGATTGAAGGGGGGCGCATGCTGTAGTGATGATCTTTAAAGATAAGGTAGTGGTGATCACGGGGGCCAGCCGGGGCGTAGGCCGGGCCCTCGCCATCGGCTTTTCAGGAGAGGGCGCTACGGTGGTGGCCACGGCCCGGACCCTCAGGCCCGGCGCCGGAGTCTTCGAAGGATCGCTGGAGGAGACGGTAGACCAGATTACCGGGGCTGGAGGCAGAGCCCTGGCCATACCCTGCGATATGACGGTGGAGGCAGAGATCAGGTCCTTGGTGGACCGCACCCTGGCCGAAGCGGGACCCATAGACGTGCTTATCAATAACGCCGGCATCAGCCACCACGGGCCTTTGGCCGGCCTCTCCGTGGAGGAGTTCGACAGGGTGATGTCGGTCAACCTGCGGGGCCCCTTTATCACCTGCAAGTACGTGGTGCCGGGAATGATGGAGCGTCGATGGGGCAGCATCATCAACTTGGCCTCCCGGAATGCCATTTGGGACTCGCCCGAGGACCTGGTCTACGGCCCTTCTAAAGCCGCCCTGGACCGGTTCTCACAGAACCTGGCCGAGGACCTAAAGCCTTACAACATAGCGGTCAACGCCCTCAGCCCGGGCCTGATCATCTCTTACATGACCCGAAACTGGGACCCCTCCAACAATCCCAGAGGACTAGATATCTCCCCGCCGGAGGTGGTGCTGCCCGCAGCACTGTGGCTGGCCCAGCAGGACGCCTCCTTCACCGGGCACGTGCTTCTCAGGAACGATTTCCGTAAGACCTGGCCCTAGTAGGGCCGCCCTTGGCTTTAATTCTGACCCGTTACAGTTTAAAATAGCGTGATTGCCGAGCCACACGGAGGAGTGATCCAGAAGGAGGTCTCCATGTCGGACCTGAAGTTTATATCGGCGGACTCCCACGTCCAGGAGAACGATGCCCTGTTTAAGGAACGGGTGCCGGCCGAATATCGTCATCGACTTCCCCACATGGTGACTATCGATGGTGGAGAATACGAGATCGTCGAGGGCCGAAAGCCCCGGCGGTTCGACCTGGCCGAGGCCAACATCAACGAGGACGATCTGAACCGGAACTTCCGCCAGGACCCCAGCGGCGGAACAGACATCCCTCGGCGTCTAGCCGATCAGGAGAGGGACAACATAAGTGCAGAGGTGCTCTATTGCAACTCGCTGCTGACCTACCTCGGCTCTCCGGATTCCAAATTCCAGATGGCTGTGGCCAAGGCCTACAACGACTGGATCATGGACCTCTTCGGCTCACATCCCGATCGCTTCGTTCCTACCGCCATCCTCCCCACCCTCGACGTTGCGGCGGCGGTGGAGGAGGTCAGCAGGCTCTCGGGGATGGGGTTCCGGGCCGTCAGCGCCCCCATAGGCATCAAAGACCAGCCCTACAGCTATCCGGTGTACGAGCCGTTGTGGAGCGCCCTCGAAGACGCAGGGATGGTATTCAGCCTCCACTTCAATACCGGGACGGAGGATAAACTCCCCAAGGACGTTGGCGAGGAGAGCTACGGTGGGTTTCTGTCCTACATGATCATCAGCATGGCCGAAGGGATAGAGCCCACGGCCCTCCTTCTAAGCTCCGGGGTCCCGATGCGCCACCCCGACCTCCAGTTCATCATAGTGGAGTGCGGCGGTGGCTGGCTTGCCTGGACCCTCTACGCCCTGGACGAGCAGTACGAGAGAAAACATATGTGGATCAATCCCAAGCTGGATATGAAGCCCAGCGAGTACTTCAAACGTCAGGGCCATGTCACCTTTGGTGACGATCCTGTGGCCCTGACCACCCTGGGGTACATCGGCGACGATGCCCTGCTATGGGGCAGCGATTATCCCCACGACGAGGGCACCTTCCCCCACTCCGGTGAGGTTATCGATCGCATATTCAAGGGCTACCCCGAGGAGATAAAGAGGAAAGTGGTGTACGAGAACGCGGCCCGGCTCTACCGCTTCCACATGAGCTAAAGGAGACCCTGCATGCCGGACCTGGCCATCATATCGGCGGATTCCCATTGCAACGAGCCTGCTGAGATATACCAGCGCTTGCCAGAGGAATATCGGGCTAGAGCACCTCACGAAGGCCTCATCGATGGGAAACGCTATCTCATATATGAAGGCCAGAGGCCATCGCCAATGGAGGCGCCTCATCCCCTGACAGAGGATGATATGCGGCGCTATTGGAGGGATGGCGAGGAGTTGGGCAGGGTACAGCACCGAGCGGGTGGTACCCATATACCAACCCGGCTGGCCGATCAGGAAGTGGATGGAGTTACCGCTGAGGTCGTGTACCCGCAAGCGATTTTCAAGCTGTTCTCGTCTCCGGACCCCGGCTATCAGCTAGCGTTAGCCCGGTTATACAACGACTGGCATCATGAGATCTTCGGCGGTTATCCGGACAAGTTCGTCGTCTCGGCCCAGATACCGATGATCGACATCAACGATGGCATTGCCGAGGCCAGGAGGGCGGCTAAACTCGGCTACCGGTCATTTTCACTTCCGGTAATCATGCCCATGCTGCCTTATAATATGCCCGATTACGAACCGTTCTGGACTGCCGTTGAGGATCTGGGCGTGCCCGTGGCCTTTCACGTCTTCACCGGGGGCCCGGGCGCAGAGCCCGCTACCCAGGAACCTTACGAAATACGAAACGGCGTCGACCAGCTCGGCCAGGTGCTGGGCATGACCGCTGCCATGTACCCGATGGTCCAGCTAATAGCGTCCGGGGCCTGCCAGCGTCATCCAGGTCTTAAGTTCGTGCTGGCGGAGGCGGGCATCGGCTGGCTGCCCTGGCTTCTGGTACAGATGGACGATAACCACCACCGGCGGCACATGTGGGAGGTCCCGCAACTGGAACTGCTGCCCAGTGAGTACTTCAAGCGCCAGGGTTACTCGACTTTCGCCGACGACATCGTCGGAATAATGACAAGAGAGTTCACGGGGGTTGATTCTCTGATGTGGGGCAGCGACTACCCCCACGATGAGGGCACATTCCCCCATTCTCAGGAAGTGATCGAGCGGACCTTCAAGGACGTTTCGGAGGAAGACAAGAGAAAGATCGTTTGCGGGAACGCTGCGCGCCTCTATGGCTTCCGGCTGAATTGACCGGGTGTGAGTAACGAGTCTTCCAAGGGCCGGGGTCATCCGCCAGACCCCGGAAAGTCAATCCTGCCCTTTCAGGCACCTCTCTGACCGAGGACCTGCACATGGTCTCTAACACCTGTGCCTGCATGACTCGCGTCACCAGAAAACAATGAAGCTGAACCTTCAGGCGTCTACGAACGGTTGCCCCATTTAGACCCCTTTGCCCCTTGAGCCTGCTGATCACCCTCTCTACAGCGAGGCGGCCTCAAATTCTTCTCCCAACAGGACAAAGCAAGATAGAGGGTCGGCAATTGTGTGATGGGCCGGAGAATGCAGGGGAAGATGAGCCGCCATCTAGCGACGAAATTGTGGTGCCGAAGCCCGGACTCGAACCGGGACAGGGTTTCCCCCAACGGTTTTTGAGACCGTCGCGTCTGCCTATTCCGCCACTTCGGCCAGACCGTCTGGATCAATTGGGCGACTGGTGCCGAGGGCCAGACTCGAACTGGCGACACACGGATTTTCAGTCCGTTGCTCTACCGACTGAGCTACCTCGGCTGCAGTGTATTATGTTACCACACCCCTAATCTCGGTCAATCAGAGTGGAGGAGCTTATCGAACGGCTTCTACTGACCTGTTGGACGAGTGCGCCGGTTTGACAGCCCATCGACCCGTGCCTATAGTTGGCCTAGCTCCGTTTCTCCTGGGTATCGAAAGGTGTGCCTGGTGAGGTCTCTCTTCCTCCCATCCTGCCTGATCGCTATCGCCATCTCCACGTCGATTCTGGCATCTGCTTGCCGTGACGATGGCTCCCTGGAGATCATTCTCCCCACCTCCACCACGCCTGCGGGCCCCGTGGCCTACGTCACCGGCGAGGTGTTGAACCCCGGGGTCTACACCCTTCCCCCTGGCGGCGACCGGATCATCGATGCCATAGAGGCCGCAGGAGGCTTTACCGACCTCGCCGACGTCGACAGCGTCAACCTGGCGGCAAGGGTCTTCGATGAGCAGCATATACGGGTGCTGGCCCTGGGGGCTACAGCCACCGACGAGGACGTCGCCACCTCCCTTATAGACCTTAACAGCGCCTCCTCGGAGCTTCTTCAGACCCTCTCTGGCATCGGCCCTGTCAAGGCCCAGGACATCATCGAATATCGAGAGAGCAACGGCCCTTTCAAGCGGATCGAAGACATCGTTGCTGTCAAGGGCATTGGAGATGAGACCTTCGAGGCCATCCGCGAGCTGATCACAGTCAGGTGAGGTCTATCCGTCGAATAAGGAGCATCCCGAAGAGCTTTGAAACTCGTTTACCTCAGCGGCGCCCTGGTCCTGGGAGTTTTCGCAGGCTCCAGATTGGAGCCAGCGGCCCTGCCATTCTTCATCGCCGCCGGCACCCTGGCCCTGGTGGCCGGGCTGGGCAGGAAGCATCGATACGCAATCTACGTGGTCCTGGTGGCCGTTTTGCTGGCCGGCTTCGGTCGCGGCGCCTTAGAGGCCCCCGGCTCGACCAATGAGACCCTGAGCCAGTATCACGAAGGGGCCGTTGTAGAGGTGGAGGGCCTCATAGCCGACTACCCCGAGCCCCGTGGCGCTCTCACCCAGTTTCGATTCGATGTGACCCGCTTGAGGGCCGGGGAGGCCTGGGAGGACGTGTCCGGCGCGGTGCTGGTCAGGGCCCGGCCGTCCCCCGAGCTGGCCGGCCTCAGGGAGCCTCCATATTTCCGCTATGGCGATACCCTCCGGCTGACGGGAAGGTTGGAGGAGCCCCCGGTGCTCGATGACTTCGACTGGCGGGAGCACCTTGCCCGAGAGGGGATCCATTCCCTAATGCTCCGGCCCCGGGCCACGTTTGTCGATTCCGGTGGGGGCGTCCCCCTCCTCTCTTTCATATATAGGATTAGGGAGGAGATGGCCAGAGGCCTCGCTGAAGCGCTGCCCGAACCCCAGGCGTCCCTCTCCCAGGCCCTGGTATTAGGCCTCAGGGGGACACTGCCATCGGAGCTGAGGGACGACCTGGCGAAGACGGGCACGACCCACCTGATCGCCGTCTCCGGCATTCATATGGGGGTCCTGGCCGGCCTGGTGAGTGTGGCTGCCATCGCATTGCTGGGCAGAAGAAGGCACTTATACATAGTGATTCCCCTGATGTTCCTCTGGGGCTATGCGCTGCTCACCGGGCTGGCCCCGCCAGTGGTCAGAGCGGCTATCATGGGTAGTCTCTACCTGTGGGCCGTGTATCTGGGGCGTCAGCGGAGCGGAGTGGTCGCTCTCGCGGCGGCGGCCGCCATCATGGTGGGGATAGATCCCGGCATACTGGAGGAGGTCTCCTTCCGACTGAGCTTCCTGGCCATGGCGGGACTGATCTTGCTGGCCCCCTGGTTTCAGGCCGGAGGCCGACGGCTGGTGGCCCGGGTATGGATGCCTGAGGGGCGAGGCCTTGGTCTGGCTTTACTGTTCGTCGATGTCGTCTCTATATCCCTGGCGGCCATCCTGGCTACCCTGCCCGTGGTGGCCTTCAGCTTCCACATGGTCTCCCTGGTGGGGCTTCCTGCGACTATTATCATTCTGCCCCTGTTTCCTCTGATACTGGTTACCTCGCTGTTGGTGGCCTTCTTCGGCGCATTCGCCCCGGCGGTGGCCCAGGGCCTGGGGTGGCTGGCCTGGCCCGGGCTGTCATACATGGTAGGGGTGGTAGAGGCCTTCTCCTGGGCCCCTGCCCTCTCCGTCGACCTCGGAGCCGCCGCGACGCCCCTGACCTGGGCCTACTATGGCCTGGCTATAGCCGCCCTATGGCTTGCTTACAAGAGGTGGCCCCGATTCGTGTCCGGCCCGGACATAGATGCCATGACCGTAGGCCAACGCGATGCAGCCCTCGGCCTAACAGGCGTCCTGCATCGCTGGAGATGGGGAGTCGCCTTTATGGTCATTCCGCCCATCCTCTTCCTGTTGGTGGCCCTGGTCCAGCCCTCGGACCGGTTGCGAGTCACATTTCTGGACGTGGGCCAGGGCGATGCGATTCTCCTTCAGACCCCTTCCCAGAAGACGGTGCTCATCGACGGAGGCCCCGACCCTGGGGCTCTGGTCCTGGAACTGGGGCAGAGGCTTCCTTTCTGGGAGCGGTCCCTGGATCTGGTGATCCTGACCCACCCGGAGTCCGACCATCTGTCGGGCCTCATGGGGTTATTGGAAAGGTATGATATCGGGATGGTAGTGCAGTGCGGGACGGACTGCACCAGCTCCAGCAGCGAAACCGCTTTCCTGGCCTGGGCTAAGGCCCTTGAGCGCAACGGGACGGAGACACTGGACGCCGAGACGGGCATCGGCATCGATTTGAAGGACGGCACCTTTATTGCCATCCTCCACCCCCCACCCGACCCCCTGACGGGTACCGCCTCCGACTCCAACAACAACTCGGTGGTGCTGCGCATCACCTATGGCGATGCGACCTTCCTGCTGCCGGCGGACATCGAGGCCTTCGGGGAGAGGTACCTGGCCCGGCACACCGAAAGCCTGGCCAGCACAGTTCTGAAGGTTGCCCACCACGGCAGCAGCACCTCCACCACCCAGCAGTTCCTGGAT
>JADFJI010000072.1 GCA_022566235.1 Chloroflexota bacterium | reverse complement strand
CTTTTCATGGCCTTTTCCTTGAGTGAGAGCACCATTCGGTGGGCCGCTAATGAGAACATGACCTCTCAGATCAACGTTTCTAAACCCGCCGAGTTTACCCGCCTGTGCAAGGTATACCAGGAGGTATCGGCGGAAAACGGCAGGGACCTCAAGCTCGGGGAGCAGATCGCCGCCCCTCGCTACATATATATGGGCGACACTTATGCAGAAGCCTATGAGAAAGCTGAGAAGATATTGGGTTGGGAATACAATGGCTACTACAACAACTTCGGCGTAAGTGAAGGCTTCCGAAACCCCGAGGACCCGCCGGAGCCAAAGCCCCTCAAATTCACGTCGGAGCAACAGGCTACGAAGAGGCTGGTAGAGCACGAATACGCGCTGGTCGGCACCCTAGATGACGTGAAACGGAAGATGGAATCTCTATCCCGTTGCCATGCAGATGGTGAGTTGGATTGGTTCACCTGGCAGTTCGACCAGGGCCTGTTGTCTCTGGATGAGGCGCTCCATCAGATGGAGATATTCGCCACTAAGATAATGCCGGAGTTCAAGGATTAAGCCGGTTTCTCTAAAGCGCTCCACAGGCAACCGGATTAAATCAAGGATTTTCATCAAATAACCGGAACCAGGAGTAGACTAAATGGACCGGCACTTTTCTTATGTGGATGTCGACGGGCACATTCTTGAGCCCCCAGGAATGTGGAGGGAATACATCGAGCCCGAGTACCGCGACAGGTCCGTAAAGATAGACCTGGACGGCCAGATGCCCGAGGGTGACATGGGAGAAGTGATGGAGTTCCTGTCCGACCTGGTCTAAGGATAAGCAGGTCCACCGGGCCCAGCAGGGAGCCAGGGATGGTCTTAGGGACCGGGCCCGCCTGCGCGTCTGCCAACCACATCCCACGCAGCCTACGGGTACAGGTGGAATGGCCGTCGGTTTGAACCTGCTCCTAGCACCTTTCCAGTTGCAGGGCGCATCTGGCAGATGGCCCTGGAAGGAGTTTCCCTACGGCGCATTGCCCGGCTCTTGACGGAGGCCGCCATTCCTTCTCCCAGCGGCAAGCTACACTGGTCGGCTTCTACTATAGCCAAGATCCTCTCCAATCCAGTGTATAGCGGGGCCTATGTCGCCCTTAGGACTCAGGCAGTCGAGCCCAAAGTTCGCAGGGGCCAGACTTATGGTAAGACCTCTCGTAGGTGGACGGATGAACAGGACCAATGCCCCCTTCCGGGCTTGGTGGAGGAGCCGGTGGTTACTCCTGAAGAATATGCCCGGGTCCAGGAGCGCCTGGCCCGGAACAAGGCCCAGGGAGGTAAAGTGACCCAGTTCTACCTGTTGCGCGGCATGCTCAGATGTGAGCAGTGTGGTCGGCGCTGGCGAAGCAAAATCCAGCGTAGAGGGAGTCGGGTCTATTACCGGTACCTATGCTCAGGTGCCGAAGGCTCGGATAAGGGTGTAACCTGCGACTCCCCATCCCTCAACGGTCCGGTCATAGAGACTCGTGTGTGGGATAGAATCGTTGCGTTCCTGTCGAACCCGGACCTGTTTCTCAGTGCCGTAGAGGGGCAGGAACACACTCAGCAGGAGGCTATAGAAGAGGTGCAGGTCTCTATCAAGCGGCTAGAGCGTAGATCGGCGAAGCTCCTGGACGCGGAGGCCAAGGCTTATAGTGGGTATGCCCGCGACATTACATCGGAGGAGACCTACCAGCGGGTGTCGGCCGAGCTTCGAGCTGAGCGATCGTGGATCACCGAGGAGTTGGTGCGTCAACAAGGGACTCTCGAAGAGGCCAGGCGCAGACTGGTTAGCGCCGATACCATTAGGGACCTCTACCCACACCTTAAGGACCGAATCCAGAACGCTACGCCGGAGGACAAGAGATTTATCCTGGAGTGCTTAGACACGCAGGTAACAGTTGGGCCATCCGGTGTATCATTGTCCCTCGCAATACCCGAGCAAGTTGTGTCCGCGGTGTCTACCCAACCGAGGTCGGGTGGGTGGGAAGAACACCTTAGCTTATCTGAATAGGGTATTTATGATTCCTCATAAAAGATGGGTGTCATCATGGATTTCACGACCCAGTGGGTGTCCTGAGGGATTACCCCTCATATCACCTCAGCACCCTGTCGTCCCCCACCCTCCGGGTCACCTTCTGCTGGTCCAGATACTCCATGAAGGCCAGGGCGTACTTCCGGCTGGTATCGAACATGTCCCGCACCTGGCCGACGTTTATCTTTCCCCGGGCCCCGATCTCCTGGACGATCCTGTCCACCATCTCCTTATAGGCCGAGGCGCTGAACACCACATCCGGGCTTACCCTCACCACCTTTCCCTCCTCGACGAGACCCGACAGCAGCTCGAGGCCTATGGGTATGTCCGTGGGTGGGGAGTAGGGCCTGCTTTCCAGGGCCCGCAGGTACGACTCCACCTCTTTCTGCTGCGACTCGGTAAGGACCCGCCTGTGCGATGGTGCCCGCACCAGGGAGCCCTCCTCCACCAGGACTCCATCCTCCCCCAGCCGTTCCATCACCTTGGGAAAGACCTGAGCCGAGAGCCCCAGCCTGCTCCTCAGCTCCTCCCTCGGGGCCCCGGGCCTGAGCGGGTACTGCCGGTGATACGCCTCCAGCGCCTCCCCGCACCTCTTCACCACCTTTCCCCAGCCCGTCAGCGAATACAAGAAAGAGCCGTCGGTCAGCTGCCTCTTACCCAGCACTATCACCCCGTCCTTCTCCACCAGGTTCCCGATGGCTTCTCTCGCGGAATCAGCCAGCACACCGCTCTTCTCGATCAAGCCCTTTACCGACCGGGGCTCCGAGGCCTCCAGTGCCTTGACCAGTATCTCTTCCGGCGTCCCCGCCGCCATCACCTCCAGCCTCTCGATAGTTCCGGCGTGGTGCCGCCGGTGCCTTTTGGCATGGGTCTCGATCACCTCACCACCACCCAGGGTACCCTGGTGAGACCGCACCACGAACAGGTCTCCCTTTACCGAGGCCACCGGGTCCTGGAGACGCATCTGTGCCCACCCCTCGTCCCCGGGGCCCAGCTCCTGGGTGTCCAGCAGGCGCACCCGGGCAAGCGTCTCGCTGGTACCCAGGTGAAAGGTCACCGATGCATTGTGCTTTATCACTACGGGCGAACCAGGAATGGCCCTCAGCCAAACGTCCAGGGCGATGCTTTCTTTCAGCCAGCCCCGAGTCGTGAGCACCTGGCCCCGGGAAATACTATCATGGGTGATGCCGGCCAGGTTCGCCGCGACCCTGCTCCCCGGCTCCCCTACCTCCACCTTCTGCTTGTGGGTCTGCAGCCCCCGAATCCGGCATCTGGCCCCCCCGGGCACCAGCTCCACCTCCTCTCCTACTGCCAGCCGGCCATCCATCAGCGTCCCCGTCACCACCGTCCCGAAGCCCGATATGGTGAATGCCCTATCGATGGGCAGCCTTGGGCGGCCGTTGGCCGTCCTGGGGACCGCTTCCTCCAGAAGGTCGTCCAGGGCCACGAGCAGCTTCGGCAACCCCTCGCCCGTCACCGAGGACACGGAGAGTATCCTGGCCTTCTCCAGAACGGTGCCCTTGAGGGCGTCGATAATCTCGGAGGTGACCAGGTCCAGCCAGTCGTCGTCCACCAGGTCTTTTTTGGTGATGACCACCAGGCCCTGCTCCACCCTCAGCAGGTCGATTATGGCCAGGTGCTCCCGGGTCTGGGGCATCACCCCTTCGTCCGCAGCTATCACCAGCAGGGCCAGGTCTATCCCCCCGACGCCCGCCAGCATGTTCCTGATGAACCGCTCATGGCCCGGGACATCGACGATGCTCACCTCCCGGCCGCTGGGCAGCTCCAGCCAGGCGAAGCCCAGGTCTATGGTCAGGCCCCGCTCCTTCTCCTCCTTCAGCCGGTCGGGATCGATGCCCGTCAGGGCCAGCACCAGGGCCGACTTGCCGTGGTCCACGTGCCCCGCCGTTCCGATTACAAACACCGCAGTGACCTCCGCAAACGCTGCTCTTACAATAGCACCCGTAAAAAGAAATCCGCAACCAACCTACACGGGTTCGCAAACGGCTTGAGCCCCTTGGCCGTGGGTTCCAGGGGCCTGTCCCCTGCTGTCATCGAAGGGAGCTTGCCTGTCCTGAGCTTAGTCGAAGGGCCGAAGGAGACCGCACCCCCTGGACTGAACATATGAGGGCGGGCGAGTGAGAAGAATCAGACCTCGTCCGAAAGGAACCGCCCGAACACCTCGTTCCCCAGGAGCCGGCCCCGGGGCGTCAGCCTAATTAAACCCGCTCGTCCTGAGCCTGTCGAAGGACACCGTTCCAGCAGCCCCAGCCCCACCAGTTCCTCCACCTCCGCCCCGTACATCGAGTCCAGGGACCGGCCAAACCTGCCATCGAACCCCTCGTAGCTGACCCCCTCCATCAACCTGAGGCCCATCATCATAGTCTCGGCCATCTCCAGGCCCTCATCTATAGCCTCCAGATGATCGATGGGAGCCGTACGCCTCAGCATCTCCGCCGTGACGACCATACGGCCATCCGCCGGCCCCCGCTGCCCGTTATTCCTACCCTCGTACAGCCCCGTGACCCGTTCTATGTATCTCCTGGGGTTCCGCTCATCGGAGAACCGGTACCCGCCGTAGTAGGAATGGGCCCCGGCCCCCAGCCCCAGGTAGGACCCGTTACGCCAGTAGGTCAGATTGTGCCGGCACTCGTATCCGGGCTTCGCCCAGTTGGAGATCTCGTAGTGGACGAACCCGGCGCGCCCCAGGGCCTCCTCGGCGTGCAGGTACATATCGGCGGCCAGGTCCGAGTCGGACTCGGGCACCGCGCCCGTATCGACATCCTTCCACAGAGGTGTCCCCTCCTCAAGGGTCAGCGCATACAGCGACAGGTGCCGGGGCGATAGGCCCAGGGCCTCGTCCAGGGTCTCCACCCAGTCGGAAAGGGACTGCCGTGGAAGCCCGTACATCAGGTCCAGGTTGATGCTGTCGAAACCCGCATCCCGGGCCATGCGGAAGGCCTGGGCCGCCTCCGCCGCCGAGTGTCGCCGGGTCAACGCCACCAGGTGGGCATTGTTGAAGCTCTGCACCCCGATGCTCAGCCTGTTCACCCCCACCGCCAGCAGGCCTTCCAGAAGTCGGTGGGTCAGGTCCCCGGGGTTCGACTCCAGGGTCACCTCCGCACCGGGTGATAGCTCGAAGGCAGTAGCACACGTCTGCAATATCCGATCTGTATCCTCAACAGGCAGCAGAGAGGGGGTTCCACCTCCCAGGAAAACGGTGTCCACCCTGGATTTCGGTCCCACAGCTCTTCCCCACATCTCCATCCCCCGCACCAGGGCGTCGACGTATGCGGGAATGAGGCTTTCTATGCCGGCGTAGGTGTTGAAGTCACAGTAATTACACTTCGTCCTACAAAACGGGATGTGAAGGTACAGCGACAGATACCCTTGGTGAACTGCGTGAACGGAGGTACTCAATACCCCACCCTCCAACCTCTGCCGTCCCTGCTATCCAATGCTCTCATTGAAGAGGAGAGTATCCCGACGCCTCGGGACAAAATATAATTTCTCCCCCCTTCCTGGCTAGGAAGGGGGCCAGGGGGATGGTCGAAATTGTTATTACCCACTCTCGTTGAGCCCCTCTATACATTGAACAGAAAATTGAT
Source organism: Chloroflexota bacterium (assembly GCA_022566235.1). GTDB lineage: Bacteria > Chloroflexota > Dehalococcoidia > Plut-88900 > Plut-88900 > JACZVB01. The sequence goes on along the minus strand of JADFJI010000072.1, from coordinate 2,904 downwards.
TATATCCCCGTCCTGTACCTTATAGCTCTTCCCCTCGAGGCGGAGCACTCCCCGCTTGCGGGCCTCCACTATGCTCCCACAGCTCACCATATCATCATATCCTACGACCTCGGCCCTGATGAAACCCTTCTCGATGTCCGAGTGTACCTTACCCGCCGCCTTGACCGCCCCCGTGTCCCTGGGAATCGGCCACGCCCTCACGTCCTTCTCGCTACAGGTCAAAAAAGAGACCAGCCCCAGTAGCTGAAACGAGAGTCGCAGGACCTTCTCCGTGGCCGGCTCCCCTCCCCCCATGACCGACCTGAAATCCCCGGCCTCCACCTCGTCCAGTTGGGCCAGCTCCTCCTCCAGCTTGCCACAGACCACCGCGCCTATCACCCCGCTCCCTCCAAAGCGTCGCTCCAGCTCCTCTTCCAACGCCTGAGAGTTAGGCAGCTCCTTCTCCCCGATATTCAGGACCAGAAGGATCGGTTTGGCAGTGAGGAACTGGTAGTTATTGAGGGCCTTCTGCTCATCCGGGCTGAAGGACTGGTCCCTGATGGCGACCTCCCTCTCCAGCCCATCCCTGATCCTATCGATCAATCCCTGCTCCTTGAGAAGCGCATCCCGCTCCTGGCTACGGGCCCCCTTAAGGCTATCGACTATTCTGGCCCGTCTTCGCTCCAGGATGGTCAGATCGGAATAAGTGAGCTCCAGATTCATGGTGTCGATATCTCGATACGGATCGATGCTCCCCTCTATATGGGCCACCGATGGGTTGTCGAAGGCCCTGACGACGTGCAGCAGGGCGTCGGCCCTGGTCAGAATGTTCAAAAGCTGGCCCCCGAACCCCTCACCCTTTCCCAGCCCCCTGGGAGTGAAGGGCACATCGGTATAGCGCACCTCGGCCATCACTATCTTCTTTGGATTGAAGATATCGGCCATCTGCTGGAGGCGAGGGTCTGGGACCTTAGCCATCCCAACCTTCACCTTATCCACTTCTCCCCCGTGACCCGAGCCCGCAGCACTGCCCTTAGTGAGGCTGTTGAAAATAGTGGTCTTGCCACTCTGGGGAAGCCCGATTATGCCTATGTCCAATATCTCGATCCCTTCATGTCGGCGGCTGCCACTCTTCCACCCCCCCCCACTCTTCCCGATTCCGATATTAAGACTGTCTAGCTTCGGCTGTCAACGAAGGGGTCGATTCGCACAACCCTTGAATAGTACCCCGCACACCGGGGCCCCGGCCTACCATCGACCTGCGACGAGAATGGGGGTAAACTGGCGCAGATGCCTCAAGAACCCACCCCGCCCAGTGGCCGGCGAAGGGCCATTTTTTATGGCTGGCGCATCGTATTACTGGGCTACCTCCTCAACATGTTCACCGCCGGGGCCAGCTCCTCTGGCTTCAGCATCTTCGTCAAACCCATGGGCGACGACCTGGGGTGGAACAGGAGCTCCATCATCGCCGCTACCAGCCTGGGGATGATTGCGGCTGCTGTCTTCGGGCATCTGATCGGCACCCAGCTGGACAAGAAGCACGGCCCCAGGGTGATCACCACTTTCGGCATGTTCGTCATCGGCCTGACCCTTATAGGGGTAGGGCAGGTGAGGGAGGTGTGGCAGTTCCTGGCCCTCTTCTTCGTGGCCGGGGCCTTTGGCATGTACTCCTATCCGGCCCTCATCACCCCTACCATCGTCTCCAAGTGGTTCGTCCGAAGGAGGGGTATGGCCATCTCCTTCGCCAGCATGGGCCTACCCTCCAGCGGCATGATGATCGCCCCCTATGTGAACTTTCTCATCTCTAGAGTCGGATGGCGGACGGCCTGGTCCGTCCTGGGCCTTACCACGTGGGCCCTGACGGTGCCCTGGTGCTTCATGTTCATGAGGAGGAGGCCCGAGGACATAGGCCTACGGCCCGATGGGGACCCCGAACCCGGGTCCCTGGGCCCCGATGAAACCCCCTCGGACAGGTCTATTCGGGATGAGTATCCATGGACCATGCGTCAGGCCGTAAGGACCCGCTCCTTCTGGCTGATCCTCACCTCATCCAGCCTGGGCATGATGGCCTTTCTAGCTGTGCTTCTCAACTTATTCGCCTTCCTCACAGACCCTTCCAAGGGCTTCAGCGATAGCCAGGCCATCATCGGCTTCACCGTCTTCTCGGCCTTCTCCCTCTTCGGAAAACTGCCCTGGGCCTTCATCGCCGATAAGATAGAAATCCGGTACACCACTGCCTTTACCTATGCCGTGCCGGGGCTGGCTATGTTCCTCCTCATCAACGCCAACTCCTTCTGGGTTCTGATCCTCTGGGCGGTTCAGAAGAGATAAGCGGCTCAGCGCAGATAACATGCTCGCCGTATGGGGCTGAATGGGCATTTCGAACCAGACCGCCTTACCCCCGTCGGTTGGCCGCGAACCCCACCGCTCGGCAAGCTGGTCAACCAGGTAGAGCCCCCGGCCTCCTTCGTCGTTCTCGCTGGCCATCCTGATTCTCGGTAGCCGCAGGTCGTGGTCGAACACTTCGACCCACACCGAGGAAAGCCCTTTGCGGATCCGCAGTTCGAACTCTTGGCTGACCAGCGTCCCCCGTGCCGCCGAAGTGTGCAGCACCACGTTGGTGACGATTGGCGGCGCCGCGACGCGCAGGATGTGCCGCCGCATCACCGTGCCCTCGCTGAGGCCCTTGGCGCGTGCGACGGTGACGAAGAATTCCTGGGCGGTGTTGAGGACCATGGTCCGGGTGACGTACACCCAGCCGCCGACCGAGACCAGCACGAGCGTCAGCACGGGTAGTGTCGCGTGCCAAACGAGGTCGGCGAAACGGCTCAAGCCTCCGTCGGGCGGCGGCACGCTGTAGAGTCCGCCGGAGGGAAAGATCCGCAAGTGGAATGCGAACAACAGGATGAACAGGATGCCCGTCCA
>JADFJI010000071.1:6858-8561 GCA_022566235.1 Chloroflexota bacterium | reverse complement strand
AGAAGAGGTTCTCTTCGAGCTCGGCTTCGGCCGTCACCGAGAACTTGGCGACGATTTCGAGGGTGAGGGCAATCATCTTGTCGTGGATATCCACTTCGGCCCCGTCGTGCCAGCCTTCGGCGTGCGTCCGCGCAATCACCGCCATGGTATCGCAATACAGGGCGATGCGTTTCCCATGGAAGGCGGGCTGCATGAGTCGGCGTTGACGGTGGTGAAACTCGCCCTGGCTCAAGAGCAGCCCCTTGCCCAGAACGATCCGAAGAAACTGCATGGCCGGGGTCTTTTGAAATTCGTCGTGGTTCATGAGGACTTCGCGAACCCACTCGGGGCGGTTGACGAAGTAGATGTCATAGAGGCCGAGTCGAAACCGAGCGATGTCGCCGTATTCCTTCCACAAGTTCAGCAGAAACTCTGCGCGGTTTTTCACGAAGGGACGCACATGCTTCAAGGTTGGGCGCACGCCCGGTCCGGGGGGGCTGGATGGGGTCGCCATGGTGCCTCTATCTCCCCGGCCCGGACTCACGGTCGAGATGGGCCATCAGGGCGTGCAGCCCCACGACCGTCTTGGCGTCTACGAAGGTGTGCTCGGCAAGCCCTCGTCGGACCTCGTCCCGCGACATCTCGACCAACTCGATCTGTTCATCGCACTCCAAATCCTGCTCGGTCTGGACGAGATCGAAGGCCAAGAACAGGTGAAGTTGTTCGGAAAGGATTCCCACGGAGGGATAGATATACCCGGCAGGCACGATGCGCTCGGTCAGCAGTCCGGTCTCTTCCCGAAGCTCGTCGCGCGCGCGTTTTTCCGGCGTGTCTCCGGGCTCGAGTTTTCCCGCCGGGATCTCGAGGACCTCCATGCCGACGGCGATCCTGAATTGCCTGACCAACACGACGGAATCGCCGTATCGAACAAGCCTTTAAACGTCATCTCCGGCCAGAGGTCAGACACCTCGTTGGTGCAGTCGCTGAACTCCTGAAGAAATCTGTAATCAGCGCTCGGGAGGAGATATCGAAGAAGGCATCTGATCCATTGGTAAGCAAGATACTTTCCGACTTCTATGAGGATCTACCCACACCCATTCAATCGGAGTTCCATAGCGATAGCGAGTTCATGGCCAGCATGGGAATCAAACTGTTAGAAACCGTATTGATTGAAGACCTAAGCTTTGAGGCCACTTCATTTTGGAGAGCGATGACTGAAGCAATCAACGAACGAGACTCCATGATTGCCCCCATCGGGACGGATAATAACGTTGTATTTCACCCATTCAAGCATTCAAATGGACGGAGATTGTTTCATTTCAAGCATCCGACAACTGGCAAAAAGATCGTCGGAAGTAACGAATTCTTGGACTTACTGATTGAATCACCAAGCCAAAGAGAAGCAGCCCTCCGGCGACATAGGGACTGGTTCGATTGCCCAAGTTCATCCTTTGAACAAGCAATTGCCGAGATTGTAGGCATTGCAGATCCTTCAGCACGGATTGCCAAGGCCGATGGTTGGCGTAGTTCCTCAATAACTCTTTTCTACAAGAGTCTGCAAGAACAACTGCAAGGGTCGGGCGGGGCTGGATCAAAGGACCTCATGCCCCACAATCCTGAAGCATTATTTGGCTACTATAGGCTGACACCAGATGTTGGCCAAAGTACAACCTTTAGCTATGCGACTGAAAGGGCAGCGGAGACCCTGTTACGGGAAGAAGGAG
>JADFJI010000071.1:0-6848 GCA_022566235.1 Chloroflexota bacterium | reverse complement strand
TTCCAACTGTCTTGATAGATACAGTCGCTCAACTAAGTGCATGCGAGCGACGTGCCCTTATCAAGAACCTGCTCAAGGTTCCAGGCTCTCCACTTTCAAGACTTCACCTCGTCCGAATTCTCCTGTGTTGCAGCGACACAGCACCAGAATATCGTAGGCTTGCCGTAAGGCTCACTCACCACCTGTTGGATAAGAGAAGGAAAGGAGAGTTTGAAGCCTTTTTCGCCATACTCCAATGGGTAAGTGACGAATTCACAAGGCCAACCCGATTAGCTGGTTGGAGTCTCACCGGCCGACTAGCAATGGTATGGTCTCACACACACCGATTATATGCCACGTTCGTTACTTCAGGTGCTCCAATAGGATGGTTGCGAGAACAATTCGCACAGATGGGCCAAAGAATAACGCCTGAAATGTTTAGGAGGGACCCTAATTATTGGTTCGACGTTTCCCATCCGCGTAGGGTGGACAGGGCAATACTTTTACTCTCAGGCCTATCTTACGGTTTCGGTGAGCACGCAGAAGCACTAGCAACTGATGAATTGCAGATGAAGTTCATTTCAGAAGCGTTTCTAAACTGGGAGGAGCCCCGATCCCCAGTTCCGTCCCTTCTCAGGGACGCACGTCTCGGAACTGACAACTTGGGCTCCTTCTTTGGTGAGGAGCGCAGCAAGATATTGTCTCCCTTGCTTGGAAGTGAGGCCTCTACGCCATTCACGAGAGAGTCTCTCAAAACAATGGCTGATAAATCACTGGCGGCCATGTCGAAATCCGAGGATGATTATTCGGGATGGGCTTTGCTTCACGCGGTGATTGGTGATTATCCTCCGTATGGGGATTCATTACATCATCTCAAAGGCATATTAAGGGAAACTGATTACATAAGCCTGTTCCGAATGGATACTGGTTCCGGTGCATTAGCAATGTTCTTCGGGTCATCACAATGTATGAATCTTCTCGATGAGAAGCTCCGCGAACATTTGAAAGGGCAGCTAGTCGGCATCGCTAAATGTTTTGGGGATGCGCAATCTAGTAAGCAAGTAAATGATAATCAGGGTAAAATCGGAAAAATAACACTAGAAGAGAGACCTGCTCTTTTGCTTGAATGGGCACTGAATATATGTTTGGGTCATGAGCCAACTGGAGGGATTGTTGCCGAGTTTGCCAAATTGGTTACCAACTTGGTTGACGTGGCGCCTTCGATTGGGCCGCTAATTAGGCCGATCATTCAGATTCTATTAGAGGAACTTCCGACGCCGGAGGCCAAACATTTGTGGGCTTTGATGATCCGGTTGCGGGCTGAGAAACATGAGGAAGCGGCATAGGAGTCTCACCTTTCGCATCTGGAAAGTCAGATCCACCGAAATGGTAAACACAAGACTGCAAAGGTGTCTCAATAGGTGAAGTCGCATGAAGAATAGACTTCTCCCGGTCCGAGATTCAGCTGATTCCTTGGATAAGTGGGAACAAGACCTCGCTCACATACAATTGAGGATTGCTGGTAGGTGGTTAGATCGAAGTAATAAGGTCAAGGATCTATTTGCTCGATTCTTCTTCTACTTCGCCGGTTTTAACGCGATATATTTCTTGTGGTCTCAAATCGAACGCCAAGAGGGCTCAGCCAGTGGCTCAAACGGAGAGGGTAAGCAGATAAGGAACCTTTTGCAGAAATTCCAAGAAGAGAAGGCCGTCAAAATTCTCGATACCTTATCAGACAGTGTCAAATATTTTCGCGATCGTCGACCTATTCAAGATATGAGGTATAGAAAGGACGATTCCTCTCATGAAGGCAAGGAGGATGAAGGCCGCAAATGGAAGCGAAAGCTTGGAGGGACTTCTGCGCCAGTTGAGAAGCTGGTTGCGCTCGGTATGATCCTATATATGGTGAGGTCGAACCTGGTCCACGGTAGTAAGTCACAGGAAGGCGATGATCTGTGCGTCATTATGCATTCGGTAAACCCGATGGAGTGCCTTCTTGCCGAATCGATTGAGCTTACGCGACAGAAACTCCGCATGGAGATCTGAACAGTACAGGGTCTTTGTAATCATCGAACTTCGCTTGCCTTCAGTTCCTGATCTTAACAGCGTACATCCCATCTCCAAAAGGGAGCCCTTTCGGAGATGCCGAAATCAGAGGTGATTCAGCTAGGCCTAAAGGCGCCCCCTTTTTTGAGACCCTCTCCACTCCAAATTGTCACTTGCGGGGACAGAACTCCAATTGGTGGGCCCCCGAAGGTCAATCAACGGAGCAGGATCATATCTGGATCAGTCAGCCCTCGGTTGAACTAAAGGGACCCTAACAGCTCGACTATACTCTGTTATGACCTGGACGATCCTACCGTGCCGGATACTGCCGGGACGGTTATGGCCGCCAGGATGCCTATGATGGCGATCACCACGATCAACTCGATCAGGGTGAAGCCCCGGCGCTCCCGGAATGGATTCCTTATCTGCCTCATCTGTCTCTCCTTCTCTTGAGACGTTATACTCTATTTAAGTGAAATCGTAAAGTGTTCAAGAATTAGTACAGGCATTAGAATATTCGCTGGTAGACTGCTATCACGTTGCCGTCGGTCTCAATGCTAGCCAGGCGGTAGATCGCCACTACACGGTTCTCCGACTCGGTGCCCACCTCGCCCAGGACCAGGGTCCAGAGGAACTCTGGTAGGGCGTCGCCGCTGGAATCCTCCAGCCCCTCGTCGTTTTCCAGGATGAAGGAGTTGGGGGCCTTAAGGAGGAAGCCGGGCACGAATGATACCGTCAATACGCTGCCATCGGCCTGCCACACGGTGGTTGTTGCGCTGGTATTCAGCTCTCTGTGTTTGCTAGTGAAGCTGCTGATTTTGTCGCCGTCCAGGTCCAGGAACTTGCGGGAGCCGCCATCAGGGTCATTGTAGATAGTCCCGAAGGCCTGCTCCGGCCACTGGTCCGGCTTGGTAGCGGTGTTGTGATAGCGGTCCACTGCTGACTGGGTCTCCTTACCATCGCTTTCCACCTGGGCCTCGGTGCCCAGGTTTCCGGTCCCTCCGACGGCAGGGGCCACGATCCCCACCAGAACGCCGATGATGGTGATCACCATCAGCAACTCTATGAGAGTGAACCCTTTCTGATTCCTTGTATGTTTCTCACCCATCTCCGTTCTCCACGTTTACTAGCCCTAGTATGTACCCAGGCTGCCGCCTGCACATCACCCTTTAGGGTGAGATAAGGGTGAGATCAGGTTAGCTATTTGGAGTTGGAGGATGGAAGATGTATTAGACGCTACCCACGCTCGCTTATCGGGAGCTTCCAATGCGCCCCAGGAGCATGCGAAGGAATCTCCTGGAGTCCACTGTCACCGCCGTTCGACAGTTGGGTGTACCTTCCACATTATCGGGGTATCGAAAGGGCACGGTCATGCCCCTTGTCATCCCCTCTCTGGTATCCACGTAGATCCGGCGAGGCACGGTGGTCACCAAAGAGGGGTCTACGACCGTTGCCACAGTGAGAGGATCGTGCATATAGGCCCCGTCTATCCCCTCGCTGGCCAGGTTGAAGTCCATATATTTCTGGGCACAGTCGAAGGCGAACCTGGATACTGCGTTACCGGGTCCGGTCAGCACCTCTCTTGCCTTGTCCCTAGTCAGGCAAACCCCGTGGGTCACATCCGTAGGGACCAGGGTCACCGGTATGCCCGATTTCAGCACCCTGTCCAGGGCATCCGGGTCCACATAGGTGTTGAATTCCGCGGCGTACAGGGGTGGGATATTCCCTGCCGTATCGATGGCACCGCCCATCACCACTATCTCTCTGGCCTGGGCCATCAGGTCTGGGGCTTTCATAATGGCCTTGGCCACGTTGGTCACGGGGCCCGTGGAGACGATGGTTACCTGCCCAGGTCGGGCCGCAACCAGTTCTGGAAGCAGGCCCGCCGCCGGTTTCGCCGATACCAGACCCCAGTCCAGGGGGGGATAGTAGTCGTCTCCCAGGTCGCCCAGGCCGTCTTCGCCGTGAACTTTGGCAGCGGTAAAGAGCTCTTTCTTCAGGGGTGCTGCCTCCCCCTTTGCCACCACCGGCAACCCTCCCCAGGACAGGAGGGAAAGAATACGTAAGACGTTCCTGGTGGTGGAGTCTACGTGCACGTTTCCGCTGACGGTGGTGATGGCCAGGACCTCCAGCTCGGGCGATGCCAGGGCCAGGAGGATGGCGAAGGCATCATCGACGCCGGCGTCCACGTCCAGGATCACGGCACGCTTTCCCATCTGGCTGTCAGTATCCATTAAACTGTGAGGGGCTGGGGGCCTTGGTCGAAAACGGATACGTCGTCGACTAGGTTATAACTATCCAAGTACTCAGGGCAAGGGGAAGAATTGGCAGCCAAGCCGATAGTGGTCGCCGGAAGCATCAACATGGACCTGGTCATCAATGCGGACCGGATGCCCAGGCCCGGGGAAACGGTGCTCGGCGACCGGCTCCAGTACATACCCGGTGGCAAGGGCCTGAACCAGGCCATAGCTGCCAGACGCCTGGGCGACGGGCCCGTGACCCTGATCGGAAAGGTCGGCGAGGATGCCTTTGGAGACACCCTGCTCGAATTTCTCCATTCCCAGGGCCTTAGGCCTGGCGGCGTGACCCGGACGCCGACATCTACGGGCATCGCCCTAATCACCATAGATGCCACCGCCGAGAACGCCATCGTCGTGGTGCCGGGCGCCAATTTCACTCTAAGGCCCGAGGATATCGATGCCATGAGAGGAGCCGTCTCAAAGGCAGGGGTAGTCGTGGCCCAGCTAGAGATTCCTATGCCTACAGTCCAACGATTCTTTCAGATGGCGAGGGAAGAGAGATCTATGACGATATTGAACGCGGCTCCTGCCGCCAAGGTCCCCCCGACGCTGCTTGCGCTGGTGGACTACCTCTGCGTTAACGAGACGGAGCTGACGGCAATGGCTCGTCTGGATAGGGCACCTCAGGCTCTGGACGATATCGTCACAGCGGCCCGGGGCCTGAAGGGCCGGGGCGCCGGATGTGTCATCGTTACCCTGGGGGCCAGGGGCTCCGTCACCCTGGCTGACGACCAGGTGATCGTCATAGAGGGACGCAAGGTGGCTGCCATCGATCCTACCGGAGCCGGCGATTGCTTCGTCGGTGGCCTGGCGGCCCGGCTGAGCACAGGAGCCCACCTTCGAGGGGCGCTGGATTTCGCCAACTACGCCGCCGCCCTCTCCGTGGAGAGAGTAGGGGCCAGCACATCCATCCCCCACAGGTCGGAGGTGCCGAGCGAGTTTGAAGAGAAAGACTAGTAATGGAGTGGGGCCGGGTTGGCGGCCTACTGGCCCGTGAACTCGACGATTGTTCCATTCACATTTGCGGTATAGGTATCGCCCGCCTGGAAGTCGCTCCCCAGTGATATCACCGCCTCCACCACTCCGTACACCTGCGCACAAATCACGTCCGGATCCAACGGCTCCAGGTTGGTCACCTGAACGCTTATAGAGTTTCCAATTCGGAACAGCCGGTATCCACCGGAGACGACACAGGCATTCGGCAGGCCTGACTCCACCACCAGGTTGAACTGGGGCGGATCGATCTCCAGGACCTGTACCTCCACATTACCGATGGGCGCTCCCACCCGGACCATGCCGGCCATCTCCACCCTGGTATCGGTCCAGATGACTCGCCAATTGGCCCGCTCTTCAAAGAAGTCCGGTGCCCGCCCATCGCCCTGGCCGGTGATGCCGCCGTCTGGATGGGCGATGATGTTCCCCTCGGCATCGTACAGGTTGCTGAAGATGTCGCAGCACTGGGGAATCTGGAAGTAGACCGTCTGCCCCTTATACGCGTACCGGGCTATCGACCTGAATGAGCCCGTTGCCGGTTTCTCTTCCAGCTCGTCGATCAGGTCCGCCAGCCAGCCGGGGATCTCACTTGTAGCGCCCCCGGTCGTCGGGCCTGCGGCATCGGATTCCAGCTCTTGAATCGCCTCGGAACTGAAGCCTTCCCAGTTGAAATCTCCGTTGCTGCGGGACTCGATCAGTACCAGTCTCCCCGTCTGCAGGTCATACCCGAAAACCGTCTCCGTGATCCCCGAGTAGTTGTCTTGATCGGAGCGGATATTCTCGGTCTTGAAAAACAGCTCAGCGATGATTCCGGAGGAGAGGCTCCTCTCCCCGACGGCCTCGCCCCTGGTGAGGCCCGCTTGAGACCAGGCTTTTTTGTGGCAGTCCCAGTCCAGGGTCAGGGCGGGAGGAAGCCCGGCAACGGATATCGTGGCCCGGTTCAGGTTCTGGTCGTCCAACTTCAGCACGTTATCATTGGCATCCAGGAACACGCTGGTCACCTGTATCCTCGCCCTGGAATTACCCACCGATACCGTAGAGTCTCCCACCACCCAGTCTGCGTCGTTGATGTCCGTTATCCTGAAGGTGGTGGACTGGCGGGCCGCGCCTTCGGGTATATCGCCGTAGTAGTTGCCCATGACCATTACCGGGCCGCTTATAGTCCAGCTATCACCTATGGAGACGCCCAGAGAGGCCGCGGGGATACACAGGCCTTCGGTCGGTTCATTGGCAACGGTAGGGACATGGGTTGGAGTTGGGACTGGGGCCTGTGTAGGGGCGGGGGTAGAGGTGGGCGGTGGCGTGCCGGTGGCAGTTGAAGACGGCAGGCTTGTAGCCGTGGGAGACGGCGCAGGCGCAGAGCTCTCCGTCCCACCTCCACAGGCCAGGGCCGCCAACACAAGGGCCGGGAGGGTCAATATCAATAGTAATCGCATTAGCCTTGTCTCATGTTGTGATTTTTCCACACCCAATAATAGAACGGAAATCCGTTGCAATCGGTTCCTCGCTGGTCATGAGGAACCGCTAGAG
>JADFJI010000070.1 GCA_022566235.1 Chloroflexota bacterium | reverse complement strand
GGGGGAAGAGATTTGGGTGTGGTCCCGACTTGTCGGGACACACCCCCGTCATCTTTCCAGTCCTTCCAATGCGGGAAGGACTGACTCCCGACGAAACTCGACAGAACGGTACACTGATTGAGGATATTAGTTACTGGTTGGCTGGTACAGGCCTCTATTATCGACACTCCAAGGACAGGGGCCGGGGGATAGCATCGGCAACGGTCAGCACCTCTATCAACGGCCGGGTCGCGGACGGGGACGGGTTACCCGCGTACGAACAGCTCCCGGGAGAAGCTGGTGATCACCTCCGCTCCGCTATCCGTTACTGATACCGTTTCGCTGATTCCCACTCCGTATTCCCGGTGCTGGCGCATGGCTGGCGTGACGTGGAAAACCATGCCGGGACGCAGCTCTCGGGTGTCGTGATGCTTGAGGTCAATGATGTGCCCCTCGCCCCATGTTGGAGGGTAGCCGACCCCCAGGCTGTAGCCGACCCGCTTGCGGAAGCTCGCCTCGTACCCTCGGGCGTCGATGACGGCCTGGCAGGCCGCCTGGACATCCTGGGAGAGGACACCCGGGCCCATTGCCGCGATGGTGGCCTCCAGGGCCTCACGGCATACCTCGTGCATTCTCCGAAGGGCCTCGGGCGCCTCGCCGACGGCGGCGGTGCGAAATATCGGGGCCGAGTACCTGTTCCAAACGGCGCCTATCTCGATCATGACGGAGTCGCCCCGTTGCAGCCGTCGCCTGTGGAAAGTTGCGTGGGCTATGCCGGCCTTCTCGCCGGAGGTGACGATGGGCGCGCTGCTGAAGAACTCGCTTCCCGCGGCCACCATGGCGCGATAGGACTGGGAGGCGACATCGTTCTCGGTCACGCCTTCGGCTATGGCGTCCAGGGCAGAGCTCATTCCGGCCTCGGTACACCGGGCCGCAATGCGGATGTACTCCAACTCAAGGGGGGATTTGATCAGGCGGACGGCTTCCACGATGCCCGACCCATCACCCAGGTCCCCTCCCAGAGTTTCCTGGAGTCGCAGGTATGACTGCACATCGAGAAAGGGGCTGGTGCGTTCGGCGGCCAGGCGCCGGGATGCCAGTCCGGTGTCGTTAAGGGCGTGTCCCACGGCGCTCTCCGGCTCCTCATGGTCCTGGTAGGTGTATATCTTGTCCAGCCAGGAGGTGGCCTCCGCCACCGGACGCTCCAGGAGCCGGACTACCAGGATGGGGTCCCCGTCCTGGGGCACCAGAAGGCACTGGTAGTTGGAGTAACCCGCCGTGTTGTAGCCAGTGAGGTAGAAAAGGTTAGCGGGTGCGAAAAGGAGGAGCACCTCTACGCCTCTGTCCGTCATCCCGCGACGCACCGCTGCCAGCCGCCGGTCGTACTCCTCTCTGGGAAATGCTAGGCCGAAGCGCTCTCCTGGTCTCAATAAGATTCCCTCCTTGTCATAACAGTCCCATTCATCTGGTGAGGATGGGCGGCAGGATAACTGTATAGCCTTGCCAGGCGATCTACAAGTGTAGCCCTGCACCCGATGTTTGAGAATCGAGAATGAGTCGAATCCGGCCTAGGCGACAAGGGACACAGGGGTTGGTCTCCCACTTCCACTGACCTATCTACCGCGATATGATAGCCCAGCCCAGATCAGATGCTACAGCAGGGGAGGACAAAGGTGAGCGAGGTTCATACACAGCTTCTCGAGCAGATAGACCGGGCCGAGGTTGTCCAGCTTATGATGGACCTTCAGCGGTTCCAAAGCTTTTCCGGGCAGGAAGCCGAGGCGGTGCGCTTCCTGGCGGGCTGGTTTGAGGAGAGGGGGATGGAGGTGGAGCTGATCGATGTAGCCGACGAGCCGGGCCGCCCGGACCTGGTCGCCCGGCTGCCGGGGTCGGGACGGGGCCCGAGCCTCATGCTCAACGGCCACCTGGATATTGACCCCGTGCCCCTCAACTATCCCGGCGACCCCTGGGCCTGCTACGAAGAGGGCGATCTGCTCTACGGTCATGGCTTGATGAACATGAAGGCCGGCGTGGCAGCGCTGGCCTCGGCCGCCGTAGCCGTAAAACGGGCAGGGGTCTCTCTGACGGGCGATCTGCTGGTCACTGGGGTCGTGGGGGAACTGCAGGGGGGCGTGGGCGCCTACGACCTTGTCCAACGGGGCGTCGTCGCCGACTACACCATCGTCTGCGAGCCCAGTGAGCTGGAGGTGCGAACGATACACTCGGGAGCGATCCAGATGCTCGTACACGTTACAGGGCAGTCCGCCTGGATCGGTGTCCTCCATAGAGAAAAGTACGTCAATGCCATAGAGAAGATGACCAGGGTCATAGACGCTCTCAAGGAGGTGCGGTTCAGCGTCCCACTGAGGGATGACCTAGTGGGCCTGCCACGCATGGTCGTGGGCGGCATCATGGGAGGGCTGGGGCGGGACTATGGCCACGGGCGGCCGGCATACGTACCCGACTTTTGTACAATCATACTGGAGGTGCGCGGACTTCCGGGCCAGGACTGGGACCAGACCCGTGAGGATATCGAGGTGGCGCTGAGGAGACTCCGGTCCCAGGACCCGGAGCTGAACTATGAAATCGAGATGCCTCCCGCCACCTACGGGCCCCACTGGCGCAGCATGAAGGTGCCGGGGCATGGCATTGACGTCCCTACGGACCACGACTTCCCTCAGACGGTGCGCAGACACCATATCGAGGTCTTGGGCGCTGAGCCGGCCAACGTGGGGTTTCAGAATCCAGGCTCCTACGCCTGGACAGATGCCGGCCACTTCACCCGGGGCGGCTCTCTGGCCATAATCTATGGCCCCACGGCCAACCTGGTCCGAACCGTCGACATCGAGAAGGTTATGAACTGTGCACGGGTGCTGGCCCTGACCGCCGCCGACATCTGCACTCGGGGCAAGTAGGTACGACCCCTTTCGATATCAGCCCTCTCGCCGGCCATGCTGGCGGACAGAGGCCGACTGTTATCAACCCTGTGAAGGTATTGAGAGGCCTTGTTTCCCAGACCCGGGTTAGCGTGGGTTATGACTGTGAAATGGAATTGGGATATACTTCCCGACGAGCTGAGGCACATATTGGGAAATGGTTGAATCACCCTTCGAAGCTCGCGAGCTGCCAGGACCGATAGCTGGATGAGGATGGAACTCGCTCCCTCCATATCCGGCCCTGAGACGCGGAAGTGTATAAGCAAGAGAGGAGAGACTTGGCCATGAGCACTAGCCCGGCCGACGCGGTAGACCGCTCTTACATTCTCGAAATGACTAAAGACCTGGTAAACATCCCATCGTCCACAGGCCAGGAAGCTGAGGCGGTCCAATATTATGCTGGCAGACTGCGGGAGCTGGGCCTGGAGGTGGAGTTCCAGGAGGTGGAGGCGGATAGATCGAACGTCATCGCGCGGTATCGGGGCACTGGCGGCGGCAAGAACGTGCTCCTTTGCGGCCATTTCGATACCAGCACCACCCCGGCGGATGCGGTCTCGGGTTCGGGTCATGCTCCCAGCTACGTCGAGGAGGGCGGTTGGGCCTATGGCCTTGGGATCTCCAACATGAAGAACGCCCTGGCTATCTACGCAGGGGCGACCCGGGCCATAATCGAATCCAAGACGCCGGTCAAAGGCGATATAGTGATCGGCGCCGTAATCGGCGAGATAGAAAAGGCGCCGGTGGATAAGTACACCGGCAAGGACTACCGGGGAGCCGGCTCCGGGGTCAGGTACATGCTGCACCACGGGGTGACCGCCGACGTGTGCATCAACGGAGAGCCAACCGGCATGCGGCTACAGCTGGGCAACACGGGATATATATTCGCACGTATCACCACCAAGGGAGTGCCTTCGCACACATACAGTAAGCACACGGGCATCGATGCCATCGCCAAGATGGAGGCGCTGCTCCCGAAGATCCGCGAGTGGGAGGAGACGTATCAGAAGCGCCACCCTCATCCCATCATGCTTCCTCTGATAGGGGTGGGCGCTATCGAGGGAGGCTTCCCCTTCAAGCCCAGCATCTGTCCCGCGCCCTTTTGCCACCTGTATATCCACATCACCACCATTCCCGGGACCAAACCCATGACCGTCTACCGTGAGCTGGAAGAAGTGCTAAAGGAGCAGGCCGCCAGAGACCCTGAGCTGGAGTGGGAGCTCAAGTTCTATATGGCCAGCGACGGCTATGAAGTGCCCGATTCCTCACCCGTGGCCCGAGCCATACAGAAGAGCCACAGGGAGGTGTTTGGGCAGGACGTAATCTATCCGGAGCCGGCCCGGTACGCCGTGAGCAGCGATTGCTCTCCCATCTTTCAGTACGGTATCCCCGGCGTGACCTATGGCGCAGGTGGGATCACGCCATCTGGGGTCTACAGCATGTACGACGGGGCGAAGGGTGAGGTGCTGGGTCTGGACAACCTGCACAAGATGACCCAGTCCTACGCCGTAGCCCTGGTCGATCTGTGCAACCAGTCGCCGGACTAGCGGTGGTTTCAGAAACCCTCACCCCCTCTGTCCCCCTCTCCCTTATCAAGGGAGAGGGGGAGAAAATAAATATGGTCCCGACTTGTCGGGACATACCCCCCGCCAATCCCGACTTGTCTGGATTGGAATCCCCCGAATAGGGCTGGGGGATTTGACTAATTAACCATTGGTGTTAGTTTGCGCAGCGTTCACAACCGATTCCAAGACAACCTTTTCATGTCATTCCGACCTCGATTTATCCCGATACTCGGGACTTGTAGCGTGGGCTCAGCAAACTATCACTAAAGGTTAGCTAAGGTGTTTTGTTATTATTCGTTCAGCTATCGTTATGTTTGAGCACGGCAAAAAGGAGGACCAATGACAACGTTGCAGGAGCGTTTGGACGGAGGAGAGGTGATTATCCTCGATGGGGCAATCGGCAGTGAACTCCAAAGGATGGGGGTGCCCATGAATGCCGATGCCTGGAGCGCCCCGGGCCATCTGACCCATCCCGATGCGACGCGCCGCTTGCACGAGGAGTATATTCAGGCTGGGGTAGACGTCATAACGACCAATACCTACTCCTCTGCCCGGCACAACCTGGAGGTAGCAGGCCTGGCAGACCGGACCCGTGAGCTGAACACCAGGGCCGTGACCCTGGCCCAGGAGGCCCGTGATAGGGCCGGGGGCACGCAGACGGTGTACATAGCCGGGGCGTTGTCTAACTACGGGGCATTCTCCGTAACGGTGGAACGCCCCGCTCCACCCTTGGAGACCCTCAAGGCCAGCTACCGGGAGCATGCGGAGATACTGGCGGAGGCCGGGGTGGACCTGTTCGTTCAGGAGATGATCCGGGACATCCAGCAGGGCATGGCGCTGCTGGATGCAGCCCTGGCCACGGGCCTGCCTGTTTGGCTGGGATTTAGCTGCAGGACCGACGACGACGGAACGGTCAGATTCCGCCACAATCCGACGGACCTCACCTTTGCCGAGGGCCTGGATGCCCTGACGTCTATCGGAGGGTCGGCGGTCACGGTGATGCATTCGGACATTGAAGTCACTCCCCCGGCTCTAAAGGTAGCTCTTGAGCGGTGGCAGGGGCCTGTGGGCTCATACCCCCACTACGGGCATTGGGAACGGCCCATCTGGCACTCCGAGGGGGGGCCATCGCCGGAGGAGTATCTGACGCTGGCTAAGGAATGGGTCGAGATGGGGGTGCAGATCATCGGGGGGTGCTGCGGCATCGGTGTCGAGCACATAAGGCCGCTTAAAGAGGGCCTGCCGACCCGGGTCCCGGTGAGGGAGAAGTCCTGACATGGCCCTGCTTCGTTGTATTTATAATATTTGCCAACGGACGAGCGAGGCGATCTGCACACAAGGTCAGCCACCCTTCTCGGCCAGCATCATGAAGCGGGTGGCCAGGGGCTGATCGGCCACCCGAACGTTTCGGAATCCGGCTTCCACAAGCAGGTCTCGCAGCTGCCCCTGGGTTATCATCCCGCAGCCTACCAGGGCCTCGTGGAGCTGCACTCCGGCCATCATCTGATACACGGGGTTGTCCCGGTAGCTGGCCGTCGAGTCGGGATAGGGCAGCTCCGATACCACCAGGACTCCTCCTACTCTCAGGGCGCGCAGGGCCTTGCTCAGGACGTTCCGGTAGGCCAGTGGCCCGCCGACTTCGTGGAGGGTCACGTTCATGGTCACCAGGTCGAAGGCGCTGTCATAGTCCATCGAGTTGGCGTCGGCGTTGCGAACCTGGACCCTGCCGGCCAGGCCCGCTTCCTGGATGGCGGCCCGGGCCAGGTCCAAACTGGCGTCGTCGTTCTCCAGGCCGACCACTCGAGAGGCGGGGAACCGGGTGGCGTAATGGACTATTGCGAATCCCGCTCCGGCCCCGATGTCGAGAATGATCCCGCCCTCCTTCAACCTGGCAAGGGTACCCGGGGCCTGGGGCAGGACGTGGTCTGTTATGACGGCGCAGTCGGGTTTGGTCATGTTTTTCAGGGCCTCCAGCAGCCAGGGGTCGTGGTCGCTGCGAGGCCAGGTCTCGCCCGTCGGCAGGTATTTTGGAAAGGCCTGGAAGTCCTGGTACAGGGCCGCGTTGAACTGTATACGCCCGCCGAGGAACTGGGTATCTTCCTCGTTCAGCAGCAGGGACTGCATGTGGGGGGCCAGGCGGTAGCCCTTAGCCCGGTCCCAGTCCAGGAACTGGAAGGCGTAGGCCCCCCGGCACCAGACCCCGGTGTAGCGGGCATCGAAGCTGAGCTTACGGGCCAGGGGCTCTTCATGGATACCTGAAGACCCTGCATCGGCGATAGCCTGGAAAAGTCCGGTTTTCACCCCGATATCCGCTATCCAGGTGGCCTGATACCCCAGGATGTAATCGATCAGCTTCTGCCATTGTGACTGCTTGGTCGGGCCGGCATCAGCCATGTTTTCCTCCCATGCGACCGAAGTCGTTCAGTGGCCGCAGGATACCCGAAGGTCCAAGTGGGATACCCTGTCTTTTCTGTATTGAACGATTGAAGTAATCTGACGGAAGGGTAATAATAACCCGAAACATTAGAAGGGATACAAAGATAGACCAATGTTCAAGATCGGTATAGATGTTGGGGGGACCTTCACCGACTTCGTAGTGGCCAGAGATGGGGAGCCGCCCCGGTTCTTCAAGACGGCCTCCACTCCTCAGGACCCCTCTGAAGGGGTGATGACGGGACTGGAAGAGGTGGCTAAAGACTTCGGCATCGGTCCCGATGCCCTTCTGGCCGATGCATCCCTCATCATCCACGGCACTACCGTGGCCACCAACTCCCTGGTGGAGCGGAAGGGGGCCAGAGTGGGCCTGATCACAACGGAAGGGTTCCGAGACCTGCTGGAGATGCGGGAAGGGATGAAGGAGGACCGCTACAATCTGCGAATGAAGCCGATGGAGCCCCTGGTCCCCAGATATCTCCGGCTGGGCGTCCCGGAGCGAGTCTTGTTCAACGGAAGCGTCAAGACCCCTCTGGACGAAGAGGCCCTGGACTCGGTGATTGACCAGCTGCTGGAGGAGGGGGTGGAGTCCCTGGCCGTGTGCTTTCTCTTTTCCTACATGAATCCTGCCCACGAGGAAATGGTGCTCCGGAAGATACGGGAGAAGGCCCCGGGCCTGTACACTTCCCTGTCCCACGATATTTTGCCCCAGATCAAAGAGTACGACCGGCTCAGCACCACGGTAGTGAATTCCTACGTGGGCCCTGTATTCGGCGAGTACCTGGTCCATCTGAAAGAGAGACTGTCCTCTTTCAGCAAGGTACGGGACATCCTGATAATGCAGTCCAACGGTGGTGTGGCGCCCATAGACGATTCCCGGCGTCAGGCGGTCCGGGCCATTCTATCCGGGCCCGCGGGCGGTGTGAGCGGCGCCACCAGCTACGGCCAGCTCGTCGGTGAGTCCCGGGTCATAGGCTTCGACATGGGAGGGACCAGCACGGACATCTCTCTCATTGAAGATGGAGTCCCCCACGTCACCACCGAGCAGTTCGAGGCCGGGTGGAAGATCGCCGTCCCGATGATAGACATACAGACCCTGGGCGCCGGAGGCGGCAGCATCGCCAGGGTCGATCCAGGGGGCCTTCTTCACGTGGGGCCCGAGAGCGCCGGTGCAGATCCCGGGCCGGCCTGCTATGACAAGGGTGGCTCTCAGGCCACCGTCACCGATGCAAACCTGGTCATGGGCTTTCTGGACGAGGCCAACTTCCTGGGTGGCCGGGCGCGGCTCGACCGGGCCAGGGCCGAGGAGGCCATAGCGGAGAATGTGGCCGGGCCTCTAGGCATGTCCAACGTAGAAGCGGCCCACGGCGTGCATCGAGTCGTGTCGACCAATATGGCCGAGGGGATAAGGCTGCTATCGGCGAAGCGGGGCGTCGACGCCAGGGACTTTGCCCTCCTGGCCTTTGGAGGGGCCGCGGGGCTCCACGTCAGCGAGGTCGCCCGGCAGCTCGCAACGCAGAGCGACTCGCGAACGGTGGGCTCGGCGATCTGTTCGGCCGCTTCGATCGACATCGCCTTTTTCTTTTTCGCTTCAGCAATGTCCGCAGCTTCATTTGCTTTATCGAGTTCACTTGTAAATTGGATTGGGATCTTCATTTTATGTATG
>JADFJI010000069.1 GCA_022566235.1 Chloroflexota bacterium | reverse complement strand
TATTAGGGTTGCTCATGCTCACGATTCTCGTGGCTGCGGCCTGTGGGGACGACGACGAGGATGAGGCAGCGCCGGAGGTGCTGGCGCCCTTCAGGATCGGGGTGATGGAATCGGTCACGGGCCCCGGCGAGACCTACGGGGTGTTGGCCGTTCAAGCGAAACAGATGGCGGTGGACCAGATCAACGCAGCCGGCGGGATCAATGGGCATCGACTGGAGATCATCGTCGAGGATGAAAAGTGCAACGCCGCTGACGCCATCACCGCCTACACCAAGCTGACCCAGGTGGACGGGGTGAAGATCATCCTGGGCACCTCCTGCAGCGGCGCTATGCTGGGCGCAGCGCCCCTGGCCGAGGCAGACGGGGTGGTTATGTTCTCCGGCCTGGCCACCAACCCCGACATCGCCTTTGCCGGAGACTTCATCTTCCGGACCTCCATGAACGATAACGCGGTGGGCTTTGACACCGGGAATACGATGTGGGTCGATGGAGTCCGGACCCTGGCCACCATGACCGAGGCCACCGACTACGCCGAGGGCGTGCGGCGTCAAACTGTAAGCAGGTTCGAGGAGCTGGGTGGCGAGGTGGTAGCTACGGAGCGGTACGCATCCGACGTTACGGACTTCCGAAGCCAGTTGACCAAGCTGATCGGAGAGAATCCGGACTCCATCCACATCTCGGCCCAGTCCGAGTTCACCGGCGGCACCATCGTCAAGCAGCTCAGTGAGCTGGGGTACGATGGAACCCTCTACTCAGAGATCGTCGCGATTGGACCTACGGCCCTGGAGATCGCCGGCGATGCCGCCATAGGGATGAAGGCCATCATCGCTGAGCTTGACCCGGCCAACGGGAAGGCCCAGCAGGTGCTCGCCGATTTCCAAGCCCGTTGGGGTTACATCGCCCTTCCCTGGTACCTGGGATCGGCCTACGATGACGTGTTCATCACGGCCGAGTGCCTCAGTCGAACGGGTGATGACCAGGATGCGGAAGGCTTCCGGGACTGCCTGTACGACATCAGCTACTCCGGCACCATCGGGGACTACAGCTTCGATTCCGACGGTGAGGTAGTGGGTCTCTCCAACGCGGTCATCGAGATCCTGCCGGTAGCCGAGAGGACGACGGCCAACCAGGGTTATAAGGTCCTAGGTGCTGCTCCCACGCCGTAAAACTAGACCGGTCCCCTGAGCCGACCCTGGGGATCGAAGATACCACATAGAACTGAAGAGAGAACAAGAGTTGTTTCGCCATAGCTGGTGGGGCCCGTTCGGGCCCCACCAGTGTTATCGTTCACAATGATGGGTGACAGTTAGAATGGTGCCACTAATCTACTGGACGAGTATACGAGGTTGACTCTTTGCCCACGACCGCGTATATTTCTCCCCGTGGGAATGTCGGGCTTCTGGCGGATCGAAAGATAAGGAGCAATTATGAAAGTCACATCGAAGATATGGCTAGTCCTTTTAGGGTTGCTCATGGTCACGCTTCTCGTGGCGGCCGCCTGCGGGGATGACGACGAGGAAGTGGCAGCGCCGGAGGTGCTGGCGCCCTTCAGGATCGGGATAATGGAATCAGTCACCGGCCCCGGCGAGACCTACGGCGTAGCCGGCGTCCAGGCGAAAGTGATGGCCGTGGACGAGATCAACGCCGCCGGCGGAATAAACGGGCGGATGCTGGAGGTCATAGTCGAGGACAGCAAGTGCAACGCCGCTGACGGTATCACCGCCTACACCAAGCTGACCCAGGTGGACGGGGTGAAGATCATACTGGGGCCCTCCTGCAGCGGCGCCATGCTGGGTGTCGCGCCCCTGGCCGAAAGGGACAAGGTCATCATGTTCTCCGGCATGACCAGCAACCCGGACATCACCCTCGCTGGGGACTTCATCTTCCGCACCATGACCAGCGACGTTTTCATAGGTGAAGACATGGGCAACCTTCTCTGGTTCGATGGAATTCGCAACCTTGCCACCATCTCGGAGACCACCGACTATGCCGAGGGATTGCGGCGTGAGATTGCCAGGAAGTTCAAGGAGCTTGGAGGGCAGATCGTAGGCGAGGAGCGGTACCCTTCCGACGTTACGGACTTCCGAAGCCAGATTACCAAGCTGATTGGACTGAATCCGGACGCCATCTACGTCGGCTCTCAGTCCGAGTTCACCGGTGGCACCGTCATCAAGCAGGCCCGGGAGCTGGGGTACGAGGGGCCCATGTACACCGACGTGACCGGCAGCGGCCCGGTAGCTCAGGAGATTGGCGGCGATGCCGCTACCGGTGTGAAAGTGATCAATAGAGGCCTCGACCCCAACAATCCGGTGGCCAATGCCTTCCTTGCAAACTTCAAGGAGAGGTACGGCTACCTCAGTGTGATATTCGAGATGACCTCAACCTACGATGACATCCACATCACGGCCGAATGCCTCAGGCAGACCGACGACGATCAGGACTCCGAGGGCTTCAGGGACTGCCTCTACGGATTAACGTTTACCGGTGCCCTCGGGACCTACAGCTTCGATGAGTTTGGGGACCCGGTCGGTATCACCAATATCGTGCTTGAGATACTGCCCCTCGCACAGAGGACAGAGGATAACCTTGGTTATAAGGTATCGGTTGTCCCCGCGGCCCAATAGGCGACATTCCTGGTCGGCCTACTGCATAAAAGAGATTCAGATAGAGGACAGGCCCAGAGCTGAAGGTCAACGGCAAGAAGCGTCTGGGCCTGTCCTGAGCAGTGAACGGCGTGGCAGGATGGATCATGGCTAGGCCCAATTAAGTCTGTAATGCTCACGGACCAACGGTGGTTAGAAGGGAGAGCGGGTCCATCGTGTTCAAGATAGCCCTAGCCTGGCCAGCCAGCGAAGGCGAGTTGGCCAGGCTTCGGACGTATGTCACCGGAGAATGTGAGATCCTGTCTCCCAAGTCCTACGAAATCAAAGACCTCGTGGAGGTAGCGCTGGACGCAGATGCCATAGTCGGCGGCTATGTTCCCGAGGAGATGATCGTCAATGCCGAAAAAGTGAAGCTGGTGCAGGTGCTGCACTCCGGCGTTACCCACCGTTCCTTGGACGGCCTTGACCAAGGGTTCTCCTTCAACACCCTGAGGTCTCGTAACATAATGCTGGGCAACATCGCCGGGGCCAACGCTGTAGCTGTGGCTGAGCATGCCTTCGCCCTGATGCTGGCTCTCGCCAAAAGAATCGTGCCGGACCACCAGGCCCTCGCCCAGGGTAGCTGGTACCCGTTCAGTCGTGACACCATGGGTTGCGAGCTGGCGGGGAAAACCCTCGGAATTCTGGGCGTGGGAGCTATTGGAGTCGAGCTGGCAAAGAGGGCCAGGGCGTTTTGTATGGGGGTCATCGGGACGAAGCGGACCCCGGCGCCTCAACTGATCGATGAGTTGGGTCTGGACTTCCTCGGCTCGCCGGAAGACCTGCCCAGGGTCCTGAGAGAATCGGATTTCGTTGCGGTGTGCGTACCCTGGATGCCCAGCACCGACAAGATGCTAGGTGAAAAAGAGCTGAGGTCGATGAAAAAGACGGCCTACCTGATAAACATTGCTCGGGCCGAGATTATCGATGAAGAGGCCCTTCACCGGGCCCTGACAGAAGACTGGATAGCTGGCTACGGCACCGATGTCTGGTGGAACTATGACCTGATGCCCACCCCCTCGGATGCAGTAGGATTTATCAAGTGGGGGATATGTGCTCCCATAGTCTCCCGCACAGGCATCCACAAGCTGGACAATGTGGTGATGACTGGTGATAGGGCCGCATTCAATGCCGAGACCCTGGAGAATTTCCTCCGTGTAGGCATGCGGAATGTGGACATGTTGGCAAAGGGCCAGACGCCCGAGCACATAGTTGACTTGAGCATGCAGGCACGATAACGGGGCTGCAGTTGATCCACCGAAAACACATTTACTTTAACCCACCTGCCAACCGTACCAACAGCCATGTTCCCCATTATCATTGTATGTCGCTGTACCGGCTCCTCTCTATACTGGATACTGGAGTTGGAACCATCCCCCCAGCCTGAGGAAGCTGTATCCCAGAAACCTCATTGAGGAAGACCAGGAAGGAATGCCTTGCTGAAATATTTCAGTGGAGAGAGGCGACTACCCTCACTGTCCGATATTACGGGCAGCCAGCGGCTGGCGATGCTTTTGACGTTAATGGTCGTCGCTTACATTTCCTGGAAAATCGGGCAGTCGGCACAGCAGACCCTCCAGTTTGCCTTCAACGGGGTCTCCGTCGGCGCTGTCTACGCCCTGCTGGCCATGGGATTCACCATGGTCTACGGCACCGTCTGGTTCTTCGATCTGGCCTTCGGCGCGGCGGCGGCCATGGGTGCTTACGGCGTCTTTTACCTGAGGTCTTCAGAAGCGTTGCAGGTAGGCCAATTCGAGGTACAGAACGTCTACCTCAACGTCGTCATGGCTGCGGTGGTTACAGGTGTTATAGGATGGGTGCTGTACACCTGGCTCTACCCACCCCTGAGGAAGCGCATAAGCCCTTCGGTATTACTAGTGATTGGGGCCCTATTGACGATAGGCGCTGGGATCTATATGTTCGTCCTTCTTTCCTTTCCTGACGACCTGAACGAAATCCTCAGCCCCCTGATTGGGGGGATGGTGGCGGGAGCGGCGGCCATGGTGTTATCCCGGGTTTATAGCCGTGGCCTGCTTGGAACAAGAAACCTGACTCCTTTAGTGGTTGTTATCGGGACCGGGGCACTGGTTCTGGGCGCATTCTGCGGCCTGCTGGTGGCCAGGACGCCGGGGTCCAGCCTTTATCTGAGCTGGGGGGTATCGAGCCTGCTGGCTGGGTCGGTAGGCCTAGCCCTGTACCGGGGACTGTACATGTACATGCGCCGTAAGGCCAGGTCTCCTCTGATAATGCTGGTGGCCTCACTGGGCGTACTGCTGGCCATTACTGCCTTTTTCACCATAATCTTCCAGAGCGCTCCTCGTCCCTTGCCGGATGCCTTCGGCTCCAACTCCTGGGAAATCGGCGGAGCAAGAATAAAACCGTTCAACGTTTTCTCCATAGGCGTGGCTTTCACGGCCTTTGCCGCTCTTGTGCTTCTCTTGAAGAGGACCTCTTTCGGGAAGGCGGTGCGGGCCATCAGCGATGATGAAGAGGTAGCAAAGGTGGTGGGGATTAACACCACCGCAATTATCGCCATCGTATTCTTCATCGGAGCCACCCTGGCCGGCCTGGCCGGGCTCCTCAGCGGCCACGATACCGCCATCCAGCCGAGGATGGGCCTGTTGTTGCTCCTGAAGGGCTGGATAGCGTCTGTAGTTGGCGGCATAGGAAACATCTACGGCGCGATAGTCGGCGGATTTATGTTAGGCCTAGTCGAGAACTACGGCATCTGGGACCTGGCCGGCGAGTGGAAAGATGCCATTGCCTTCATGCTCCTGATACTCTTCCTTGCCTTCTGGCCCAAGGGACTACTGCCGAGGAGATAGGCTGTGTTACGCAATCTACAAGTCTACTCGACTCTTACCCAGCCATTTCGTGATCCCTGGGGGTTCTTAAAAGAGCGGTCCCGCAACCCGGAGCTGTGGATAAACCTGGTCGTAATTGGTGGCGCCGTATTGTTTTTGTTATCGAAGGGCACCGGGTTCGCCATCACCGTGGGCACCGTCTTCGCCATCTGGGCCATACTGGCGGTGAGCCTCAACCTGGTAGTGGGATTTACCGGCCTGATGTCAGTGGCCCATATCGGGTTCTTCGGTGTCGGGGCCTATTCCATGGCCATCCTCACCTCGGACCCTCTATACGAGCAGCTGCGTTCGGAGACCATTCCCACCTTCGCCCTTCCCTTTTTTGCCGCTTTGCCCGTATCCATGGTCATGGCCGGGCTGGTAGCCGTTGCGATGGGCTCCATCCTCAATCGCTTCCGAGATGACATCTTTGTCCTGGTCTCCTTCGGATTCGCCATCATCTCCTTCAACGTCTTTCTAAACTGGCGAGAGCTTACCAGGGGGGCCTTCGGAATCCACGCGATAGCGAGACCGGCCATAGGTGGCTGGGAGGCCGATGGCAAGTTAGAGTTTTTGCTCGTGGCCCTGGTATTTCTCGGCATAGTGATGCTGATCACCTGGTTCATCGTCAGCTCCTCCTTCGGGCGGGTGCTCACCGCGATTAGGGAGGATGAGCAGGCCATCCAGGTCTATGGTTACAGGGCCGCCCACTATAAGATGGCCGTATGGGTGCTCTCGGCCATGTTGGCGGGCCTGGCTGGTGGCCTGTTCGCCAGCTGGACTAGCTTCATCGATCCCAACTCTTTCATCCTGCTGGAATCCATCCTCATGGTAGCCATAGTGATACTTGGAGGACTGGCCACCATATGGGGCTCCTTGCTCGGGGCGCTGGTCTTCGTGCTGCTGGAAGAAGGGATGCGTTTCGTGCCCTTTATACCCACCGAGCACATCGGGCAGGGCCGTCAGATCGTCCTGGGTATTCTACTGGTACTGCTAATGCTGTTCAGGCCCCAGGGCCTGGTGGGGAGGTACAAGCTTTGACCGGCTCTGAGACCGAGATGTACGGGCCCTTCGCCCTGGAGACCACAGAGCTATCCAAGCACTTTGACGCTGTCAAAGCGGTGGACCGTCTGACAATATCCATCCCCAAGGCGGGGATGACCAGCATCGTCGGGCCCAACGGCTCGGGTAAGTCGACATTGGTCAATCTTCTGAGCGGCATGCTGCCCATCGATGGGGGAATGGTCATTATCGACAGCGTCGGTCTCAAGGTAGTCAAGGCCTACGATACCCCCTCCCACGGCTTGACCCGTACCTTCCAGGAGGTGAGGCTCTTTGAGCAGATATCCGTGTGGGACAACCTCATGGTGGTCCTGACCACCAGAAAGTGGTTTTCTGCGCTCATGGAGAGGGACAAACCCAGCTACAAGGAGAAGACCGTGGAGATACTCAAGAGCGTGGGTCTGTGGGAGAAGCGCCTGGACCTGGCCCTGAACCTGTCCTATGGCCAGAGGAAACTGCTGGAGATCGGCCGCGCCCTGGCCATGGACGTACAGATATTGCTGTTCGATGAGCCTTTCGCCGGGCTCTTTCCTCAGATGCTGGAGCAGGTGAAAAGCATACTAAAGGATATGAAGGCCCAGGGCCGCACCATCATCTTTATCTCCCATAATATGGACATAGTCCGGGAGCTATCCGACCGTATCTTTGTCCTGGATAGCGGTGAGTTGCTTGCCGAGGGGGATGTGGAGGAGGTCTTGAGCAGCGCCGCAGTGATAGAAGCCTATCTCGGGGTGTGATTCATAGGGAAGGAAGGGAATATGAGTGCCCAAGGGCAGGCCGGACTACTGCGGAGGCTCAAGCAGAAGCTCACCGGGAGCCATGACGGAGGAAACGGGTCTGCACTGGAGAGTGCTGAGGGAAACGCCGCCCCAAAGGGACAGGGGAGACTTCTGGAGCTGACAAACGTATCGGTGCATTATGGCGCAGTGATAGCCCTGGATAACGCCTCTGTTGGTATGGACAAGGGCGAGATTGTGGCTGTGATGGGCCCCAACGGAGCCGGAAAATCGACGGTTCTGAAGGCCATCATGGGCCTGGCGCCGGTGGTGGGGGGAGAGGTCTACTGGCGTCAGAAGCCGCTCCATGAGGAAACCCACAAAATAGTTGACCTGGGCATATCCTTCGTGCCCCAGGGCAGGCGAGTGTTCATCCATCTAACCATCGAGGAGAACCTGGAGATGGGATGCCTCTACCTGAGGGATCGGGCAGAGAAGCGGCGTCGACTGGACGCGGTGATGGAGCTCTTCCCCATCCTTTACGAGAAGCGCAAGGACATGGCCAGCCAGATGTCGGGAGGACAGCAACAGATGCTGGCCTTTGGCAGGGGCCTCATGGCCGACCCCGAGGTGCTGCTTCTGGATGAACCCACCCTGGGCCTGGCTCCCAGGGTGGTCAAAGAGGTGTTCGGCAAGATAACGGAGATCAACGACACGCTCAAGACCTCTATCTTCGTCGTCGAGCACAACATCAAAGGCGCCCTGGATATCGTGGATAGAGCATACGTCCTGGACAAGGGCAAGGTGGTCCACGACGGCACCCCGGAATCGGTGAGGGCGACCGATATTCTAACCCAGGTATTCCTGGGCAAGATAAGCGAGAAACCCGTGGCCTCCGGCTCCGAGTCCGAGTAAACCCTCGGGCGCCGGTGTGTGCCGTCCTGGCATCGCTCCGCTGAGACCGTCTGCGCAGACCCTTCCAACACGTCTACCGATCCGCCCCCTTGTTCGTGGGGCCTCAAGTTTCCTTTACGTCAGGGAGAGGTGCTATGGCAGACCTATCTAAGGAACAGATCAAAAGCCTGGCACTCGCCGCGGGTATCCAGATCGAAGAGCCTCTTCTTACCGACGTCAGCTACGATCTTAACGCCATTCGAGACCTGTTGGAGGGGTTTAACCCTCCGGGACTGGACCAGATGGAGCCCCTGCCCGTAATACCTCCCCACCAGCGGAGGAGCCGTGAACAAAGCTGACATTCCCTTCCTATCGGCAGCGGCGCTGAGCGATCTGATACGGCAGAAGACTGTTTCTCCCATAGAGGCCAC
>JADFJI010000068.1 GCA_022566235.1 Chloroflexota bacterium | reverse complement strand
TTCAAGGTAATGATTTTATCCAAGAAACCAATATCTACAATTCTTGGATAGCCATCTGCATAGATAATCCTGCAATCCTTAGTATCCACTTCAATTTTATCTGGAAAGTTTTTTATGTATCTTGGAGCTATAAGGTAATGCAGATAGTTGTCTTTGGTAACTTCCCCATCAGCATATTTTAACTTATCACTATCCTCTAAAACATCATTAAAGAAGCTGGTTAATGTTTGCGTTAGTTCCTCATTGTTAAGCCTTTTATATCTTAAATTCAATGCCTTTAATTGCTGTTCTATAACTCCAATTTGTATGTCTAGACCAATTTCTTGTTTTTCTGGAATAACAATATAAAAACTCCTGTCCACAACAGAATTATCCTTTATTGTGTTGATTAAATGCTCTTTGTAGCTTTCAAAATGCTTGTTAAAGATTTTTTTCTTTGTTTTGCTTACTAAATCCTCAACTCTTAGCTCTAAAGCATTTATGTATCTGTCTAGGTTAAGGTAATTTGTGCCTATAACAAATTGTATTGGAAAGTCAAGAGCATTGAGGAATTTCTGGAAACTGTTGTTTATGTTTTGCTTTTCATTCTCATTCCTTATCATGAAGTTTATAGGTTCAACTTGCAGAATTGCTATTTTTCTTAGATGAGTTTCATTTGATTCTTGTTTTTTAAATAGGGTTTTTAATTTAGATAGCATATTAAATTTGCTTTAAATAACACTTTTTTTTATTAATAGCATAGTGATAAATCCTACACTCGTTATCCTTGGTATTAAACACCTGTTAAAAACACTTAATTTATAATGTCCAATTAATTTTTATTGTATATTGTACCCCATGATCAATGGAAAAAAATTAACCATCCACAGTTTCCCGCGATCTATCCCCCCCTTGCGCAGATGACGTTCTACGTCGCAGCTGCGATAAATTCATCTGTATATACGCTCAAAATGTTTCATGTGCTGTGGGATGTGATCACCGTGCTCCTGCAGGCCGCATCCATCGCCTCCACATCCAGAGGCCTTCTCACCTGATGGGTGAATGAGCGCAGGATGGGTGAAGGGATCCTGCTGTTCAATATCGAGTATTTGTAGCGACGGCTATAGGCATCCCTTCGAACGTCGAAGCTATCGTGGACCTCCACGGCCCTCTTCACAGCTATGTCAGAGGGCAGATAGTAGTTCATGGCAACCACAAAGGCCTGGGATGACAGCCCGGGTCCGGCCATGAAGCTTACCACCTGGCCCCGGGCGTGGACTCCCGTATCAGTTCGGCCGGCCCCGGCCACCCTGGTCTTCTGACCCGTGAGCTTCTCAAGGGCCGACTGCAGCTCTCCCTGGATGGTGGAGCCGTTGATCTGCCACTGGAACCCCCGATACTCGGTCCCATCGTATTCCACTATGAGGGCCAGCCGCCTTAGATCAGTCATTCGACCAGTTCCAGACGGACCATAGGAGCAGCATCCCCGAGACGGGGCCCCAGTTTGATGATCCTGGTGTATCCGCCGGGCCTCTCGGAATACCGTTCGGCCAGCTCCTCGAACACCTTGGCGACGACCTTCTTATCGGATACGAAGGCCAGCGCCTGTCGTCGGGCATGGAGATCATTCCTCTTGCCGAGGGTTATGATCTTCTCAGCGAAGCCCCTTACCTCCTTGGCCTTGGCCTGGGTCGTAGCCAGGTGCTCGTATCGCAGCAGGTCTGTGACCAGGTTGCGATACATGGCCAATCGGTGGCTGGTTTCCCTGCCCAGTGTGCGCCCGGCTATACGATGTCTCATGATGTTATCTCAACTCTGTTACAGATCAGAATGTTATCTACAGTCTGTTACAAATCGGACGGTGGCGTAATCCAGTACTTCTGTTACCTTAGGACTCGGCGGTCGGTTTTTCCTCATCCTCCACCCCTTCCGCCACCGGGGTCTGTTCCTCCACCTCGTCAACGGCCCCGGGAGCCTTCGCTTCCCCCTCCTCATCGGGCGACGCTTCCTCTTCGGTCGCTTCCTCCTCGGCCACCTCTTCTGGTGCGGTGACCACTATCCCCCTGGCCTCCAGCGCCTCGTTGAGCTCCTCCAGAGACTTTTCGCCGAAGTTTCTTATATTCAGCAGTTCCTCTTTCCCCTTCTCCAGCACCTCCCCCACTATGTTCAGGCCATCGCGCTTCAAGCAGTTAAGGGTTCGAGCCGAAAGCCCCAGGCTATCCAGGGACATGTTGTACTGCTCGGGAGGTATGGCCAGGGGCTTCCTCTCGGGGTCCTGCTCCAGGACCTTGCCGGCGTTGGCGAACATGAAGAAGAAGCCGACGAGAGACTGGCCCGCTTCTCTGACGGCGTCCACAGGCGAGATTGTGCCATCGGTCCACACATCCAGGTCCAGCCGCTCCTTACCGATGGCCTGGCCAAACCTGATGGTCTCCACCTCGAAGTTGACCTTGCGGACCGGGGTGAACACGGCATCCACCGGTAGGGCCCCTATGGGCAGGCCACTGTTGTTCGTCGCCGGAACATAGCCCCGCCCCCGCTCCACGTTGAACTCCACCGACAGCCTGGCCTCTTCCGAGTCCAGGGTTACCAGATGAAGCTCTGGATTGACAACCTCGTAGTCGGCTGATGGGCTGATGTCACCCGCACACACCTCACCCTCACCCTTGACATCCAGGACCAACCGGCCCGGCTGGTCCGAGTTGCTTTTAAAGCGAATCGCCTTGACGTTCAACAGAAACTCGGTAACGTCCTCGGTGATGTGGGGGATGGTAGAGTACTCATGCTGAATGCCATCGATTTTCACCCAGGTGATTGCCGCGCTCTCTATGGTGCTCATCAGCACCCGGCGCATAGAGTTGCCCAGGGTGGTGCCCAGGCCCCTGCTCAGGGGTTCGACACTGAACTTTCCATGGGTATCATCGGTCTCGACTATCCGTATGTCAGGGTCCGGGATACCGATTAAAGGACTTTCTTCTTCAACTGTCTCGCTCCGGATCTCCATCATGGGCGGTTGTTCTCCACCTGATCTATTCTTATCTTAACGGGAGTAATACTCGATTATCAGCCGATCATCGACCCTGGTGCCCACCAGGTCCCTGGTGGGGGCGGTCAGGACCCGTCCCTGCATGTTCTGGGCATCGAGGCTCAACCACTCGGGAATCGGTTTACCCTTTATCTCCTCGGACATCATCTTGAAGTGTTCCGTCTTTCTGCCCCGCTCGGTCCAGCTGATCTGATCCCCAACCGTCAGCAGATAAGAGGGAATATCGGTGGCCCGCTCGTTTACCACCATATGGCCGTGTGTAACCAGTTGCCGGGCCTGGTTTCGGGAGCTGGCGAAGCCCAGCCTGAATACCACGTTGTCCAGCCTACTCTCCAGGATCTGAAGGAAGTTGTCACCCGTTACCCCGGACATCCCCCTGGCACTAGTGAAATGCCTGAAAAGTTGCTTCTCCAACAGGCCGTATATGTGCTTGACCTTCTGCTTCTCTCGGAGCTGAAGCCCTCTCTCCGAGACCCTGCGCCTGCGGGTGCCCCGCTGGCCCGGGGGCCCGACTCTACGCTCGATGGCGCACTTGGGAGTGAGACAGCGGTCTCCTTTCAGGAAGAGCTTCTCCCCCTGTCTCCTACAGAGCCTGCAAACCGGACCGGTGTATCGAGCCAACCAATCTCCTCCGAATCTATATTCTTCTTCGCTTGGGGGCACGACACCCGTTATGAGGAATGGGCGTAACGTCCCTTATGCTGATTATGTTTATACCCGAGGCCTGAAGGGAGCGGATGGCCGCCTCACGCCCGCTCCCAGGCCCCCTCACAAACACCTCCACCTGCCGCAGCCCCTGGTCCATGCCCTTCCTGGCCGTCTGCTCCGCCGCCCTTTGGGCCGCAAACGCGGTCCCCTTGCGGGAGCCCTTGAACCCGACGGTGCCCGAGCTACCCCAGGCTATGACGTTGCCGTTGGGATCGGTGAGGGTGATCATCGTGTTGTTGAAGCTGGACTGAATATATGCCCGACCCTGGGGCACGAACTTCTTCTCCCGCCTTCGGGAGCGACCCTTCGGTTTTGCCATGATTCACCTCTACTTCTTGGCCCTGACCTGTCTGCGGCCGGCCACTGTCTTCCTGGCCCCCCTCTTGGTTCGGGCGTTGGTCTTGGTCCTCTGGCCTCTTACGGGAAGTCCTCGTCTGTGCCTGATCCCTCGATAGCTGTTTATCTCCACCAGCCGGCGCACGTTCTGCTGGATCTGACGCCGTAGGTCTCCTTCCACTATGTACTGCTTGTCCAGGATATCTCGGACCCGGTTCAACTCCTCCTCGCTCAGGTCCCGCACCTTGGACTCGGGGGAGATCTGGGCCGCCTGGGCCACCTTGATGGCAATGGTCGGGCCCACGCCATAGATGGAGCGCAGCGCCACATCTATCTTCTTATCGTTCGGAATGTCTACGCCAGCTACCCTAGGCATGTGACCTCCCGTAGTGCCTGAATGATATAACCACCACTTTATCTACACCTGATACCATTGACTTCTCTGGCTGCTGCAACACCTTCGAGAACCGCTCAAGCCGCTTCCTCATCCCTGCCGCTGCTTATGCTTGGGGACCTGGCAGATGACTCTGACGATCCCGTGCCTGCGGATTATCTTGCACTTATCGCAAAGCTTTTTTACCGACGCCCTGACTTTCATGCTTTTCCAATCATACCCTTTACAGGATAGCTTAAAATATCCGTCTCCCCAGGCTGACGCCCGCGCCTGCCCGGGTAATGGACCCCGGGCCCTGAGGCTTAGGGACAGGGAGATGTCCTTTTATTTGAATCGATAGGTGATCCGGCCCCGGGTAAGGTCATAGGGGGATAGGTCTACCAGCACCCTGTCCCCCAGAAGGATCCTTATGAAGTGGATGCGCATCTTCCCGGATACATGGGCCAACACCTTGTGGCCATTGGCCAACTCCACGTTGAACATGCCGTTGCGAAGGGTCTCGGTCACCCTTCCCTCCACCTCGATCTTTTCCTTCTGGCCCGTTCGTTCTCTAGCCATTGGCAGATCTAACCTCTAGACTATCTACTTAACCCCGATAGCTGTTCTACAATCCGTTTTTCCAGGTGTGCTCAAAATTACCTTTTCACGCCGGGCTAAAGCTGGGTGAGAATCATGGGCCCATCCTCTGTGATGGCTATAGTATGCTCGAAATGGGCCGACAGACTGCCGTCAGCCGTTACAACCGTCCAGTTATCTTCCAGCTGCCTGGTCCTCCAGGTCCCCACATTCAACATCGGCTCAATGGCCAGGGCCATCCCTTTCTTCAGAAGCATCCCTCTGCCCGGCTTCCCGAAATTAGGCACCGACGGCTCCTCGTGCATTCTCCGGCCTATTCCGTGGCCTACGTACTCTCTCACCACCGAGTAGCCCCGAGATTCGGCTAGGGCCTGGACAGCCGCTGAGATATCGCCTATCCTGGCCCCGGCTCCCGCCGCCTGAATCCCGGCCACGAGGGCGTCCCTGGTGGCATCGATCAGCTCCTGAGCCTGGGGGGTGATCTCACCAGCCCCCACGGTGACGGCCGCATCACCGTGAAACCCGTCTACTATTGCACCCACATCCAGGCTCACCAGGTCTCCTTCTCTGATCACCTTATCTCCCGGGATGCCGTGAACGATCTCATCGTTGATGGACACGCAAACCGAGGCCGGAAAGCCCCGGTACCCCACGAAGGATGGCACCGCCCCGTGCCTGGCTATCTCAGTCCTGGCGATGGCATCCAGGTCCCGGGTCCTTATTCCCGGCTCCACGGCCGCCTGGAGGGCGGCCAGGGTGTGGGCCACCACTCGGCCCGCCCTTTCCATCGCCAGCAACTCTCGAGGAGACTTGATCTCCATCCCCTCTTCTATGACCACCCTGGACTCGCTCAGGAAGCTTTTCAACGTTCTCCTAGCGCGCTCTCACACCGGATTTCAGCGCAGACAGCATCTCGCTTCGCACCTCTTCTATTCCCTGCTCACCATCGATCTCTATCAGCTTGTTCAGGTCAATATAATAGGCGATGAGTGGAGCAGTACGCTCCTCGTAGACCCTCAACCGGGTTCTCACCGTCTCCCGGGAATCATCAGGGCGCTGGTACAGCTCGCCGCCACAGCTATCACACACACCTGCCACTTTGGGAGGTGAGCTGATGGTTTGGTAGGGGGTCTGGCAGTCGCGGCATAACCAGCGTCCGCCGAGGCGTCTTACCAGCTCGTCCTCCGAGACCTTGATATACAGGACCGCGTCGATGTTCTTGCCACTGGCACCCAGGGCCTGGTCCAACGCCCGGGCCTGCTCCAGGGTGCGGGGAAAACCGTCCAGGATCACTCCGCCACTACAATCGGGGGCCTCCAGCCGCTCCAGCACCATTCGCACCGTCAGCTCGTCGGGGACCAGCTCGCCCCTCTCCATGTAGGCCTTGGCCTGGAGGCCAAGGGGCGTGCCCTGCTTCTGGGCCTGGCGGAACAGGTCCCCCGATGCTACATGCGCCGCTCTCAGCTCCTTCGAGAGGGAAGCAGCCTGGGTTCCCTTGCCGGCCCCCGGAGGGCCCAGAAGTATCAGGTACAACTATCTTCCCCCCTTATCAGGGTTGGTCGACGTTCTCATCATCTTGAGCTGTCCCCCATGGCCGTAACTATCTCCACGGTCTGCTCACCTTGCATCGAACTCAGCAAGGTATTTCCCTTGATGTTATCCATTAGCGGATGAATCCTTCGTATCGGCGCATGAGCAGCTGGGCCTCCAGCTGCCGCATCGTGTCCAGGACCACGCCTACAGCAATGAGCATGGCGACACCCGTCAACTGCAGCCCCCTCACCCCTGTGAATGAGCTGGAGAAGAAGGGGATTACGGCCACAATGCCCAGGAACAGGGCCCCTCCCAGGGTTATCCGCAGCATCACCTTGGTAATATAGTCGTTGGTGGGCTTACCGGGCCTGATCCCCGGAATAAAGCCCCCGTTTCGCTGTAGGCTTTCGGCTATGTTCTGCTGCTGAAAGGTGATTAAGGCGTAGAAAAAGGCAAAGGCCACCACCAGGATGAAGGTGGCCACCCAGTAGAAAGCACCGTTTGTATCGAACATGTCCCGCACAAACCCGGCGCCAACAGCCAGCCATTCAGTGTTCGAGCTGACGAAGTAGCTGGCCACAAGTCCCGGGAATATCATTATGGAGAAAGCGAAGATGATGGGGATCATTCCAGCCGAGTTCACCCTCAATGGAATATGGGTTGACCCCGTCTGCCTGTACATACGGCCGCTGCGGAATACGCTTCTGCCGTACTGGACTGGTATGCGTCTCTGGGCCTCGGTGAAAAGGACTATGACAAATACCGTGACGATGGCGATGCCGAAGAATACGACCAGGCCTCCCATGTTGCCCCGCTGGAGGAATGACTGTCCCAACAGGGACGGCAACCCCGAGGCGATGCCGGAGAAGATTATCAGGGATATGCCATTGCCTATGCCCCGCTCCGTGATCAGCTCGCCCAGCCAGACCAGGAACATGGTCCCGGCGCACATGGAGAACATCATGGCCAGGGTGCCGCCCAATTCGCCGGAGCCGAAGCCGACTGCCCCCTCCAAAACGCCCCCCCGGTCCAGAAGGACCAGCTGCCCGTAGCTCTGGGCAAAGGCCATGGGAACGGTCAGCCAGTGGGTGATCTGGTTCAGCTTCTGCCTTCCCGCTTCGCCCCCTTCCCTGGACAGGGCTTGCAATCGGGGAATGACGGGAATCAAAAGCTGCATGATTATCGAGGCGGTTATATAAGGGTACACCCCCATGGCCGCTATGCTCAGGTTCCGCAGAGCGCCACCGCTGAACAGGTCCAGCATTCCAGCCAGGGCGTTGTCCTGGAAGAATCTGCTGAGCCCCGCTACGTCCACTCCCGGCACCGGGACGTGGGCCACGAAACGGTAGATAACCAGGATGCCCAGGGTGAACAGCACTTTGCCGCGCAGGTCCGGCTGACCCGCCACATCGATCATGGCCTGGATAAGCTTAGGCCTGGATGATACCGTCTGAGTCTGACGCATCTAGCTTAAGAGCTCCGCCTTGCCACCCGCCGCCTCTATCTTCCGGAGTGCGGACTGGGAAAACCTGTTAGCCTTCACCACCAGGGGTCTGGTCAGCTCTCCATCGCCCAGCACCTTTACAGGCCTGCGCAGAGAGCGAAGAATCCTCCGCTTCACCAAGATCTCGGGGGTCACCTCGGCCCCCGATTCGAAGACGTTGAGGCTGTCCAGGTTCACGGCTGCGTACTCGATTCTGAAGATGTTGGTGAAACCCCTCTTGGAGGGCATCCGCTTGACCAGCGCCAACTGCCCACCCTCGAAACCCCTGCGAATACTGCCGCCGGAGCGGGCCTTCTGGCCCTTGTTGCCCCGGCCAGAGGTGTGGCCGCTGTTGCTGCCATAGCCCCGTCCCACCCGTTTTCGCCGGCCCTTGGACCGGGGCAGGGGCGACAGTTCGTTCAGCTTCATTCCGACTCCTTCACGACCACAAGGTGCTTGACCTTCTCCACCATTCCCCTCAGAGTAGGGGAGTCCTCATGCTCTACCGTCTGGTGAAGCCGCCTCAGGCCCAGCGCCCTCGTCTTACCTGGCGTTAGGACCGCGGTAGGGGC
>JADFJI010000067.1 GCA_022566235.1 Chloroflexota bacterium | reverse complement strand
AGGACCGTCACCCCCGGCCGGGAGTGGGCCTTCCCGACATAGCCCAGGGCCACCACTCGCCCATCTCCCGGGATGGACGCCGCGGAGGTCAGGGTGCCCACTTTCTTGCCGTCCAGCTCCAGTGCGGAGCCGGGGTCCGGGGCCTCCTCGAACCGCATTTTCACCAGGTGCCTCTTGACCTTGTCGTAGGTGTTGAGGCGGGCCACCACCTCCTGGCCCACGTAGCAGCCCTTGGTGAAGCTGACGGAAGACCCGAGGCCCGCCTCCAGGGGGTTCACCTCTTCGCTTAGCTCCGCTCCCGATGCCGGGACCCCCGCCTCGATCCTCAATGCCTCGTAGGCCTCAGTGCCCAAAGGCTCGAGGCCCAGGTCTCGACCCTTATCCAGAAGGTCCTCCCACACTTTGGGGGCATCGTCAGCATCGATAATCAGGTTGTAGGACTGGCCCCAGAGCGGGTTTTCCAGGGCTATGTAGACGGCGATGTTCTGGATGGAGGCCGAGACCCCGTGGTGGGGTTCCAGGCCGTCCAGGCCTTGGACCCCAAAGGCCTCGAGAATGGTCCGTGACTGGGGCCCGAAGAGGGTGAGCATGGCCGTGCTCTCGGTCACGTCCTTTAGCTCTATCTCCTCGCCGAAGGTGAACTGGTCTAGCCATGAGATGACCGTGTCCCGGTTTCGGGGCCCCGTTAGTAAGAGCCAGTGGTCGGGCCGGTAGTACAGGGTGAGATGATCGACAACCCGGCCCTTGCTGCTGGTGAGCACCGTTGTGAGGCCATTGCCCTCCGGAAGCTCACCTATATCGTTGGTGCTGAGACGGTTGAGAAGGTCCAGGGCGTCCTCTCCCCTCATCTCCAGCCGCCCGATATAGGACCTGTCGATTAGGGCGGCCCGCTCCCTGGCGGCGTTGTACTCCCTCTCTGAGGATGAGTATCGGCATGGAAGCTCCCAGTCGAAATACTCTCCGAAGGCAGCCCCCATCACTTTGTGGACCTGATATAACGCGGACCTGGTCACTCTGTTACCTCGGTTCCCTTCCGAATAATCCAAGACAGGTTGAGCGTTATTGGGGAGTATCGAGAAGCCCGTGTCCAGGGGCAAGGGGAAGGGGCCTTCCAACCGGGTGGAAAGCCCCTCGCATCTGGTTACTCTTCTGTCGAACTTGGCGTGGAAGCCTTACACCGAGAAGGAACTCCCGCACCCGCAGGTGGTCTTGGCGTTGGGGTTGGTGAACTCGAAACCCTTACCATTGAGGCCGCCGGAGAAGTCCAGGACAGTGCCGCCCAAGTAGAACAGGCTCTTGAAGTCCACGAACAGTTTGACCCCGTACTCCTCGATAATCTTGTCGTCATCATTGGGAGCGGCAACAAAGGCCAGCTTGTAGGAGAGCCCGGAGCAACCACCGCCCTTGACGGACATGCGCAGGCCAAATTCATTCATCCCTTCGTTCTTGGCCAGCTTCTTCATGTGTTGAGCTGCCCTCTCGGTCACATGGATGGTGCGCTCAGTTGCGGTGGTCATGTTTTTCCTGCTCTCAAGGCTAACGAATCAAGGTATTTCTCTACTGTCTACTAGGTAAATTCTAGGCAGAACGTCCCGTATTGTCAAGGGGAAAAGGGATTTGGTGGGTCTTTCTGTTGATATCCCGAGGCTCGCTTCCATCCCTTTACGCCTGGGGCAGGCCTTTCAGGATGTG
Organism: Chloroflexota bacterium; assembly: GCA_022566235.1. GTDB lineage: Bacteria > Chloroflexota > Dehalococcoidia > Plut-88900 > Plut-88900 > JACZVB01. The sequence goes on along the minus strand of JADFJI010000067.1, from coordinate 7,009 downwards.
CCAAATTGAAAGGGGAAATTGCATCGGCTATACTTGTATATAGCACACTGGCGGTTTTGAGAAGGGTATGAACAAGGTCGACCTGATCTCCAGGATTAGCGAATATCTACCTTCCGACAGGGTCGAGTTCGTGGCTACCGCTTACGACTACTCGGCCCAGTGTCACGAAGGGCAGTACAGGCTCTCCGGAGAGCCGTACCTGCAGCACCCCCTGTACGCCGCCATGCAACTGGCGAAACTCAAGCTGGACGCCACCTGTATCGCTTCGGCCCTTCTCCATGACGTGATGGAGGATTGCGATGTGTCCCTGGAAGAGCTGGAGAAACGGTTCGGGCCAGAGGTGGGTATGCTGGTCAATGGGGTTTCCAAACTGACCCGTCTAGAGCTGCAGGCGATATACCCCAATAGCGGCAGTAACGGGAATGTGCATGACTCCACGGCCCAGGCGGAGAACCTTCGCAAGATGCTGGTGGCCATGGCCCAAGATATCAGGGTGGTCCTGATAAAGCTGGTGGACCGGCACCATAATATGAGGACCCTGAAGTTCCTACCCAGGGAAAGGCAGCTCAGAATAGCCAGGGAGACCCTGGATATATATGCTCCTCTGGCAGACAGACTGGGCATGGCCGACCTGAAATGGCAGCTGGAAGACCTCTCCTTCCGAACACTGCAACCCGACCGGTACAGGGAGATAACCAGGCTCATCACCCAGAGGAGGGGTATGAGGGAGAGATACGTAGCACAGGTCACCAGGGTGCTCACCGAGGCCCTGGGTAAGGCGGGTGTAAAGGCTAATGTCACCGGTAGGCCCAAACACATCTACAGCATTCACCAGAAGATGAATAGATATGCCGAACAGGGCAAGGAGTTCGACCAGATATACGATCTCTTCGCCCTGCGTGTGCTGGTGGACCGGGACAGGGTTCAGGACTGCTACGCGGCCCTAGGGGTTGTCCACGGCCTGTGGCGCCCCATTCCCGGCCAGTTCGACGACTACGTAGCGAATCCCCGGGAGAACGGTTACCAGTCGCTCCACACCACGGTGATGACAGGGGGGGGCGTACCCCTGGAGATACAGATTCGCACATCGGAGATGCATGTCGTATCCGAGTTCGGCATCGCCGCCCACTGGCGGTATAAGGAGGGCGTCAAGGGCGACAGCCACTTCGAGGATAGGCTGGCCTGGGTTCGCCAGCGATTGCTGGATTGGCAGAGCGAGCTATCGAGGCCCGAGGAGTTTGTCCAGTCGGTAAAGACGGATATCCTTCCCGACCAGGTCTTCGTCTACACACCCAAGGGGGATGTGAAGGAGTTGCCGGCCGGGTCTACACCCATCGATTTCGCCTATCTGATCCACACCGACATAGGCAACCAGTGCAGTGGCGCCAAGGTCAACGGAAAGCTAACATCACTGGACTATCAGCTTCAGAACGGTGACATGGTCCAGATGCTGACCAGCAACAAGATACGGGGCCCCAGGTTAGACTGGTTGAACCCGGACCTGGGATATGTAAAAACCGCCAATGCCAGACAGGCTATTCGCGTTTGGTTCCGGCGTCAGAGGCGGGCCGAAAACATCGAGCGAGGCCAGGAGCTTGTAGATAAGGAGCTGAGGCGCCTGGCCCTGACCTTCACCCTCAACGATCTTGCCAGGCAGTTCAAGTATTCGTCCAGGGAGGACTTTCTTGCCGCCCTGGGCTCCGGTACCATAAGCATTCACCAGGTCGCCAATACGCTGTCTCCACCCGAAAGACCCGTGGTGAAGGATACCGTTGGCAGGTCACGGGATGGAAGACCCGTCAGGGGTGTAACTGTCCTGGGCGTAGAGGACGTGTTGACCCGGCTGGCAAGATGCTGTAATCCCCTTCCTGGCGACCAGATAATGGGGTTCATCACCAGGTCCCAGGGCGTGACCGTTCACAAACGGGATTGCCACAACGTGGTCGACGTGCAGGAGCAGGAGAGGCTCATACAGGTGGAGTGGGGTTCCACTCCACAGCTGTATCCTGTTAGAATTCAACTGGAGGGTAAGGACCGGGTGGGCCTGCTGAGGGATATTACCACTGTGGTATCGGCGGAGAAGGTCAACATCTCGGGGGTGATGACCGAGGTCCACGGGGACGGCACTGTCACCGAGTATCTGAACCTGGAGACCAGCGGAATAGGGCAGCTAAGCCGTATATTCACCAGACTGGAAAAGGTGGGGGGGGTTTTGAGGGTGAGCAGGAGTGAGCATCCCCCCCGCGCTGAATCAGGGAGCAAAACAAAACGAGGCGAAGACTCAGGAGGCTTATAACAACTTGGCAAACTCTAGATCTGCAAAGAAATCGGCAAGGGTAACTGTCCGTCGCACGGAGATCAACCGGCGGGTTATCAGTACGCTAAGGACCTATGTAAGAAAGGCCAGGCAGGCCATAGAAAGTGGAGATGTCACCGAGGCCCAGAGCGCGACCCGGCAGGCAGTCATCAAATTGGACAAGGCCGGGACCAGGGGCTTTATCCACCCCAACAAGACCGCCAGGACCAAGTCCAGGCTGGTGCGACAGCTAAATACTGTCGTGGCCAAAGCTACCCCGGCCCCCAGCCCCAAGCGCAAGAAGCGCGCCACCAAACCTTCAGCTAAGGCAAAGGGTTAAAACCGATCTTTCCACCATAGCTAATCCCCTGGAAAGCAAGCCAGGGGGAGATGGGTCGTACCCTGAAGGCCATTTGACCCGGCTCGTCCCTTTCGGCACTTCGACTAGCTCCCTTCGACAGGACACTTCGACAAGTCCCGAGTATCGGGACAAGTCGGGATGGGGGCACACTCACGATCTGCCACGACCGAACGTCACGCTGATTTCGGCTACTAAGCACTCATGATCTCAGCCGAGCCAGGCTGGATTTAAGAAGTGGTCGCGGGAGCGAACCGGTCTGGAAGCAGGGGGGAGATGTCCACGGGCGTTTCTCCCCGCAGGATGAGGTCCGCCATGACCCGGCCCATTACCGAAGCCAGTAGGACCCCTTTTCGCCCGCCTCCAGTAGCCAGATAGACCCCCTCCCACCCCGGCACCGGTCCGATGATTGGGAGCTGGTCCGAGGACATGGGCCTGAGGCAGGCGGTCTGGAGGGCCAGCTTGGCGTCGGCCAGGTCGGGCACCATCTTTACCGCGTCGTTCATCACCACATTCAGACCCGCTGTATTTGTGGTGTCGTCGAATCCCGCCTCCTCCTCGGTGGTGCCGCACCAGGTAAGGCCGTCGGCCTTGGTGCCGCAATAGCTGTGGGCAAAGCTGAGCCAGGAGGCCAGGGGCGGGCCGTCCATCTCCAGGCGCAATATCTGTCCCTTGAGGGGTGTTATGGGAACGGGGAAGTCCAGCCAGGATGACGCCTGGCCGCTCCAGGGGCCCAGAGCCACCACCACGGTGTCACACGGCATCTGCTCCCCCCTCTCGAAGACGAGGGCAGAAGGCCTGCCGCCCTGGCGCTTTATGCCCACCACGTTGCCATGCCTCAGGATGGCCCCCATCTTCTCAGCGGCCTGCATCAGGGCTATGACCAGCCTGTAGGCGTCAACCTCCGCCGATTCTCCTATCAAACGGAACTTTATGGCTTCCTGGTTGATCCTAGGCTCGATGCTACGGACTTCGTCCCAGTCCACGATCCTGGAGCCCAGGCCTTCCCTTTCCTGCCAGACCACCTCTTCATCTATCTCGTTGGCCTGATCTTCATCGAAGGCCAGCTTGATATTCATACCCTTCCGGTAGAAGGTGTCGATGTCCGTCATCTCCTTGAGCTCCTCGAACAGGGCTTCGTGGAGGTGATAAGCTTCTCTGGCTAAAGGGAACACGGGGCCCGGGATGCCGGCCCCGCTGAAGAAGCTCAGCCCTCCGAAGGCGAAGCCCGAGGCGTGGCTGCCGATGGCCTCTCGCTCTACCACCGTGGCCTTCACCCCCTCTTTGGCGAGGTAGTAGGCCGTCATACACCCCGCCGCTCCCCCACCCAGTATCACCACCTCCGATGATTTCATTCTTTCTCTCCTAGTGAACCGTTATAGCGTGCTTGCATCGATGGTCCGGCTTTATTAGGGCTGCAGACAGGAACCTCAGCCCATGGACATTCGGGAGTGGGCATCACACGGTATCCTCCGAAACTGCTCGGCTTGACGGTCCAGGGCCTCGGCCAAGTGGGGTATCATCTCTCCAATCTTGTCTTCGCCGGCATCAGAGGGCACGTCCACGGAGAGCATCGCGGTTACCCCGCAGTGGCAGGTGATCTTGAACAGCAATGCGCCGGGCATCGACCTGCCCAGGCCCGGGGGGATTCGACCCTTGAAAGGCTGAATCTCTTCGTGCTGTATCTCTGCCAGTATACGTTCAGATATGTCCTTACGGTCCATTTCACTCATGGTATCAGGGAAGGCCTGAATGCCACAAGGAGGGACTTTGGATAGTGTTTAATAGCAGTTTCGACCCTCACCCCCTGTATCCCCCTCTCCCTTAATAAGGGAGAGGGGGAGAAAAATAAATCTGGGGGGCACCCCCAGTACCCCCGGTCATCCCGACAAGTCCCGAGAATCGGGGCAGGCCTGGGCAGGAAGGGGGAAAGGAATAAGTTTGGTCCCGACATGTCGGGACAATCCCCCGCTAAGGGGGCGGAGGAACCCCCTACATCTCTTGTTCAGAGTGGCTTAGAAAGTGTTGTGTACTCAGTGCTTACCAAGGGAAAGGGGGGAGCAAATTAGCTTTGGAAGAAACCCCCATTCCTTCGGCTACGCTCCCTTCGATGGCAGGCAGGACAGGCCCTAGCCTTCCCCCCTGAGTGGGGAAGGAATGGACTCCTCACCCCCAATCCCCGGTCACGACTCGTCCCGATACTCGGGACTCGGCGTCGGGACACTCGCCGTTTGGGGAAACATACTGAACAGCCTGGCCTGCCGGGAGGAGGTCCAGGCCCGGATGGAAGGCCTGATATAGAGTAGCTGAGGAGCTAGTCTCCGGTCGCCGGCCTCAGGGCCTTGATCCTCTCCACCATCCGGGGCAGCACCTCACCCGAAGCGCCCCTGAGCACCACGTCGCAACGTTGGCTGATTACCGTCTCCAGAGGGTTGATCTCTATCAGGACGCCGCCCATGGCCTTAACCGCCGCGGGGAATCCCGCAGCGGGGTAGACCTCCGCTGTGGTGCCGATGAGGAGCATGCAGTCGCATTTCTGGGTCTCCCCCTCGCAGCGGGCCATCACATCGAAGGGGATCGGCTCTCCGAACATGACGGTATCGACCTTGACGATCCCATCGCAATGGGGGCAGAGGGGAGGGTAGTCTTCGATGTGGAACTCCTCCTTGGGCCACCGGGTGGTGCAGCCGATGCAGCGAAGCTTGGTGGAGTTGCCGTGAATCTCGGCGACGTTACGGCTCCCCGCCATCTGGTGGAGGTTGTCTACGTTCTGTGTGATGATGCACTTCATAAGGCCCAGGGCCTCCATCTCCGCAATGGCCAGGTGGCCGGGATTGGGTTTGGCCTGAGCAAAGGTCTCCCGGAACTCGGCCATGGGACCCGTGTCGCTGTCTCTCTCCAACCAGTAACCCTTGGGGTCTTGCAGCAGACGATCGTAGCCGTCCATGGCTGGCTCGCCGTATTTAGTCCAGATCCCTCCGGGCCCCCTGAAGGGTGGAATACCGCTCTCCACCGACATCCCCGCTCCGACCAGCGCGACGGGGTATTGGGAGCCCAGGACCAGCTCCGCCGCCCTCTCGATCTGCCTGTCCAGCTCAGTTTTCTCCATGAACGCTCCTTCTCGATTGACTATGCGATGGGACCCTGAGCATCCTACGGTGATACACTGCTCAACCGCCCACCCTCCACCTTCAGGACCGTCGCCCGGGACAGAAAACTCGGGTCTACCCGGTCCAGGTCAGTGGTGGTGAGAATGGTCTGCTGGTTGGAAAGGGCCGCCTCCATCACCTGCTGGCGGCGGAGGGCGTCCAGCTCGGACAGGATGTCGTCCAGGAGCAGGACCGGGTTCTCGCCCGTCTTCCGGAGCATGAAGTTTGCTTCGGCCAGCTTCAGGGCCGCTGCGATGGTGCGCTGCTGGCCCCGGGAGCCGTACAGCCCCATGTCCCTGGCGTCCACCAGGAATTGCAGGTCATCGCGGTGAGGCCCCACCACCGTGACTCCCTGGGCCACCTCCCTGTCCAGGCTGAGGGTTAGGTGTTTGTACAACACCTCTTTTATCTGGTCCAGGTCTTCGCTCTCGCCGCCTTCCCGCGCCAGGCCGGAAGGGTTAGGAATATATATCAATTCGAAGGACTCAGTGCCACCGGTCAGCTCCGAGTAGATGGCCCCGGCCAGGCCTGCAAGCTCCTGGATCATCGTCTGGCGCTGCATATGGATGTAGCTCCCTTCGTCCACAAGCTGCCGGTCCCAGAAAGAGAGCTCCTCCCTTTTACCTTTGCCTTCCCTGATGAGCCTGAGAAGGTGATTCCTCTGGGTCAGCACCCGGCCATAGCGCTGTAGGGCCCGAAGATAAGGCCTGTCCACCTGTGAGCTGGTCAGGTCGATGTATCGACGGCGCAGAGAGGGAGGGCCGGCGACCAGGTCTACGTCCAGTGGGCTGAAGATCACCACGTTCAACTGGCCCACGACATCGGAGGCCCGGCGGGGCACCCCGTTGATCCTGGTCTGTTTACGGTAGGAGGCTATTGGGGTTGCCGGGTCGGCGGCGCCCTGGTAGGAAGGATCCGGGGCGAGGGCAACCTCCAGGCGTATGCTGTCGCCACCCCTACGCACCTCGCCCACGATTCTGGCCACGGCGAAGGGGTCGTTCAGGGCCTCCCAGCGCACCAACTCTCGGTCTGAGCCGGTCCTGGTCGATTTGGTGGTGGCCAGCAGGAAGATCGCCTCCAGCAGGTTGGACTTGCCCTGGGCGTTGTCGCCCCACAGGACCAGGGGCCCGGGGCCAAGGGCCAGGTCCAGGGACGGGTAGTTCCTGAAATTGGTGAGGCTCAGTTTTTCCAGATACAAACTTCCTT
>JADFJI010000066.1 GCA_022566235.1 Chloroflexota bacterium | reverse complement strand
AAGCCCCTCTCTACGGCAGCAGGATGAAGTTACGAGAGAACAAGTCCTACGGCTGGGTGGTGCTCAGCGCATTCACCCTGAACTACGGGGCCGTGGTCATAACCTTCATGACTCTGGGCCTTTTGCTGCCCGCCATATCCGAAGAGCTCTCCCTCTCGCCTTCTCAGCAGGGCTGGCTTGCGTCCTCGCTCCTGTTCGGCAACCTGCTATTCGAGATGCCCCTAAACTGGTGGCTCTCTCGCTACAGGCCGTGGAGGGTGTCCAGCGTCGCCTTTCTGACTACCGCCCTGATCGTGGCCCTCCAGGGCTGGTCCCCCACCTTCGCCGTGCTTCTGGCTGCACGAATCGGCCTGGGACTCTTCTGGCTCTCCAGCCAGCCACCCCGGACCCTGCTGATACTCCAGTGGATGCCCAAGAAGCAGATCCCCCTGGCCAATGGAGTTCTTTTCAGCCTCCTGGCGGTCGTCGAAGGGTTGGGGTTCATAGCGATACCACTGTTACTGGTGTGGCTGGGCAATTGGAGGAGCACCCTCTACTTCTGGGCGGGGGTGTGTCTGGTTCTCAGCGTCATGTGGGTTTTCATTGGCGGCGACCGGCTCTCGCCCGAGTACATAGAGCGGATGCGGTCTCAGGTCAAGACGCCCCTGAGCAGCCTTTTCAGATACAAGGAGCCCTGGATTATGGGGCTGGGTCTGGCCGGTACCATCGGCGGCCGGCTCGCCTTCGACACCTTTTGGCCCACCTTCACCGGTAACGAGTACGGCATCGCCTTAACGGTTGCCGGATTGATCATAGCGGTCATCTCTATAGCTGGGGCCCCGGCCATGCTCCTAAGCACCTCCCTTCCCTTCTTTGCAAATCGAACTCCTATGATGTTGACCGTCTGTGGCCTGGGGCTCACGGCCTCTTACCTTGGCATCATCTTCACCGGGTCGCTACCCTTGCTTTTCCTGCTCGCGATCGTTAATGGGCTCAGCTTCGGGTTCTTCCCCTTGATGCTGGCCAGCCTCTACGATCTGCCGGGGATAAAGCCGCGAGAGGTTGCCGTGGCCGTCGCTTTGGTATACACCCTGATGTGGGCAGGAGCGACCGCCGGGCCCCTGGTGACCGGATTCGTTCAAGAGGCGACGGGCAACCTGCAACTGGCCCTGTTCATCACATCCATCGGGCCCCTGGCCTTGACCATTGCAGGCCTCACGCTGATGAAAAGCAGTCGTAGGCCCGTGGAGCCCCGGCTCTCCCCCGCCCACTAGATTCAGTATGCTGGGGAGAGGTAAAAGCGCGGCGAATCAGTCCCTGATTTCCTTCGCGGCCTCCGCCCCGGCGATCCTACCGAACACGGACCCGGCCATCAGCCCCGTGCCCCCGGCGTAGTTGTAGTAGAAGAGGCCCCCCACCAACTCCCCGGCCGCATACAGCCCCGGTATCGGATTATCCCCCGTATCCATCACCTGAGCCCGTGCGTTTATCCTCAGCCCTCCGAAGGTAAAGGTGATGCCACAGGTCACCCCATATCCGGTGAAGGGAGGTGAGTCCAGCTTCTGGGCCCAGTTGGACTTGGGAGGATCGATTCCTTGGGTGCCCTTGCCGTCCAGGATCGACGGGTCGAAGGGCCCATCCTCCACGGAGCCGTTGAACTCCTCCACCGTCCGCACCAGGCCCTCCCTATCGATCTCAAGCGCGTCGGCCAGGCCGCCTATGGAGTCTGCCGTGCCCTTGGTGACCCGGGATATGTGATACTCATCCCGCAGCAGATGGGTCACCTTGGAGTCGAAGATCTGAAAGGCAGCCCGATGGGGCTGCTTGAGAATCTCCCTGCCGTACTTGGCGTAGGTGTAATTGCGGAAGTCTGCGCCCTCGTCCAGAAAGCGCCGCCCGTGGGAGTTGACCACGATCCCCAGGGGAAAGGAGTGCTTCTGGAACAGATCGGCTATGTTCCGGTCCCCGAATGGGGGCGCGTTCAGGTCCCATGCGACGGCGTGGCAGCTGCTCCAATGGCCGTAGGGTTGGGCATCGATGTCCAGGGCCATACGGATTCCATCACCGGTGTTGTACCGTGTCCCCCGGACCTTGGCCAGCTCCCAGTCGGGACCCAGGTATCGGGCCCTCATCTCGGGGTTGGCTTCGAAGCCGCCACAGGCCAGGACAACAGCCCCGGCTTCGATCTGGGTACGACCCTCGGGAGTTTGGGCGACCACGCCGGTGACTCTCCCTGAGTTATCGGTCACGAGCCGGTTAGTCTTGGCGTCGTAGAGCACTTCGGCCCCCTGCTCCTCGGCGGCCTTGAACAGCCCATCCACCAACCCCTTGCCTCCTCCTACGGCTTCCGTGATGAGCCCGCCGTAGAACCGGTGTTTACCCTCCACCTCAAATGCCTGCCGGCCATACATCAGTACCCAATTCAGCCCCTTCGCCCTCATCCATTGGATAGTAGGGTAGGCCTGGCTCACCACCGCCTGCAGCAGGTCTGGATCGGACAAGCCCTCGGTAACCCGCATGATGTCCTCGTACATAGCCCTCTGAGGATAGCTACCCACCTCTATGGATGCCGCCTCTTCGTCGGCCATCTCGGGAATGACGGCCCTGATGTCCTCCAGGCCGTCGTAGGGGAACCTGAACCCTCCTGCGGTGAAGTAGGAGTTGCCGCCCCTGAAATAGGCCGGGGCCTTCTCCAGCACCAGGACCCGGGCCCCGCTTTCCAGGGCCGATAAGGCGGCGCAAAGGGCAGCGTTCCCGGCCCCCACAACCACCACGTCGTATCCCGTCAAAGTCCTCATCCACAATCCTTAAAATCTCGCCTAATACAGAGACACCGCGCAGCGGAACCCGGTCACCATACTGCCTCTAAACTCCGGTGGAATGAAATGTTCGCGAAACCAGGTGTAGGGGACGGTCATGGGAACGTCGAAGGCGCCGCCCCGCAAAACACGGTCTACTCCCCGGGCAGGGCCCGTGGGGTCCTCATCTAGCGATTCGCCGTAATAGTTGGGGCCGTACCAGTCGGCAACCCACTCCCATGCATTTCCTGCCATGTCCATAGCTCCGTAAGGACTGGCCCCTTCGGGAAAAGACCCGACCGGCATCGGCCTAAAGACCGATCCGTCCGTCAGGGCCTCGCGCCACCGGGTCCAGGCAGCGAAGCTGGGCAGGGAGCGCTGAGCGATCCCCTCGGCGGAGTGCAAACGAGCCGGGTCCCAGGAATCGCCCCAGGGATAGGCCAGGCCCCCGGGGCCCCGAGCCGCCTTCTCCCACTCCGCCTCCGTAGGCAGCCTTTTGCCGGCCCATTCGCAGAAGTCCTTGGCGTCGAACCAGGAGAGACCCACCACAGGCTGGACAGGGTCATTGAATCTGGGCTGGTCCCAGAAGGCGGCCCGGCTTTGGCCCTTGGCCTCGAGATAAGCCCCGTACTGAGCAACGGTCACCTCGTACTTATCTATGTAGTAGCTATCCAGGTGGACTGCATGGGCCGGGCCGGCGCTTTCCACCAGGTCCTTTATACGGCTGTACCAGTCAGGCGACCAGCCGAAATCCAGGGCCGCCTCTTGCTCTGCCGGCGAGGCGCCCATGATGAACTCGCCTGCGGGAACCAGCACCATGGACACCATGGTCTCGCCATCGGGAAGGGCGATCAGCCTGTCTCTTTCCAGCTCTATCACTGCCGTAGCAGTCGGGGTCTCGTCCACGACCACTTCTCCAGGTGGGGGATTACCCTTTCCGCCTTCCCCCTGGCCACAGGCCGCGATGACCAGCGTCATCATGACCCCAGCACACAAACAGATGCCTGCTCTACCCACGGGTCAAATTCTGAAGGCCTGCTTTAAACACTTAAAAGCCCCTGCCCCAGGAGCGATGATATGTCCGATTAGGCCTATTGAGGCCGTCTAATAAGCTTCTCGAAAAGGAAAGTGCCCCGGACTTGTCCCTATACTTGGGACTCGGCATCGGGCGTTTGGGGACCTGTCCTGAGCTTGTCCTGATACTCGGGCCTTGTCGAAGTGTTCCGTCGAAGGGCCTGTCGAAGGACTCTCCGCTAACCCTACTCCCTGGGCAATCCCAGGCCCCGGGTGGCGACGATGCGTCGCTGTATCTCCGACGTACCGCTCTGGATTGTGTCCGCTATCGACTTCAGGTAATTGTTCTCTATGAACCCGTGGAGCGGCGCCCCCTTAGACCCGGGTATCATCTGCCCGTAAAGGCCCAGGATCTGCATCGCTGTCTGGAAGGTGCGTTGTTCTATCTCGGTCCCAAACATCTTGCCCATGGAGGCCTCTTTGTTAGGAACTTCCCCCTTGCTCTGAAGCCAGGCGATCTGGTAGGACAACATGTAGGAGACCTCGACGTTGACGGCCATCTCGGCAAGCTTGTTCCGAACTGTCGGCACCTCTATCAGGCTCTTGCCGTTGACCCGGGTCTCCGAGGCGAACTTCACCGTCTCGTCCAGTGCACGGCGAGATACGGCGGCGTACTCCACCCCTGACCTCTCGAAGTCCAGCAGGGTCATCCCGGCATACCAGCCCCGGTTCACCTCACCCACCACGTTCTCCTTGGGGACGCGCACGTTGTCGAAGAAAGTCTCGTTGAAGGGGTGGCCGTTGCTCATATCGATGATGGGTCGCACCGAGACGCCGGGGGTCTTCATATCGGCCAGCAGCATGGTGATGCCTTTGTGCTTGGGGGCATCGGGGTCCGTGCGGACCAGGAGCAGTATCCAGTCGGCGAAGTGGGCCTGGCTGGTCCAGATCTTCTGGCCGTTGATTACCCACTCGTCTCCCTCTAGAATGGCCCGGGTGCTCAGCGAGGCCAGGTCGGACCCCGCCTCTGGCTCGGAGTAGCCCTGACACCAGACCACCTCCCCCCGGGCGATTCCACCAATGTGCTGCTTCTTTTGCTCCTCGGTGCCGTGGACCATGATGGCCGGGCCTATGTAGCCTATCCCCGCGTCGTCCCGGCCCGGGGCGTGGGCGTAGGACCATTCGTCGGTGAAGATAACCTGCTGCATCACCGTGGCGTCGTTCCCCCCGTATTCCTTGGGCCAGGACAGGGCTAGCCAGCCCTTTTCGGCCAGCTTCTTCCGCATGGCCATCTCTATAGCCCACCACTCCTCGCTCCCCGCCACCACGTTTAGGTCTTCCTTCCAATCCTTCTTGAGGAAATCTTTTACTTCCTGCCTGAAGGCCGTCTCCTCTGGTGTGAACTCAAACCTCATGCGCACCCTCCTTGCTTGGGATAAACCTCTCCAATGATACTTCCCTCCGCTGCCTCGGGGCAAGCCTCTATACAGGCTCCAGGAAGCCCCTTACCATCCGGCGGCATAGCCGTCCCGACGGGGGTCTGCGGCACCGAACAGGACACCCGATGAGGGGTCCCGGCGTATAATCACCTCGCTCCCCGACGCTCCCCAGTCCTCCAGTATCTCCAGGGTGTGGCCTCGGGCCTTCAGCTCTCTCTGTACATCATCCGGAAATCGTCCTTCCAGCTGAAGGCGGTCTTCCATCTCCCTGGGCTCCGTCGATTCGGTCTGATTTTGCAGATGTCGCCACCGGGGGGCCTCTACAGCTTCGGAGACCGTCATGCCGAAGTCCAGCACGTGGGTTATCACCTGAAGATTGGTCTGGACCTGGGTATCGGCACCCGGGGTGCCGCAGACCAGCACCAGCTCTCCGGGGCCCGAGCCCTCATCCCGGTCCTCGAATACCATGACGGGGTTCATGGTGTGTCTCACCCTCTTTCCAGGCTGGAGGCAGTTGATGTGACCAGGATCCAGGTGCCAGTAGGTCATCCTGTTATTCAGGAGTATGCCCGTGTTTCCCGCCACCAGAGCCGACCCGAAAAGCGTCTGTAGGCTCTGGAGCTGGCATACCCCGTTGCCCCACCTGTCCAACACTACGAAACAGGTCGTATCGCCCTCCTCCTTGAGGGCCTTGCCGCTTTTGGCAACGGGACCTCCAGCCATCGATCCGTCCTGGTAATCATGGGGGCGGCCCGGGCTCACCTCCTTCATTGTGCAGGCAACGTCTATCAAGCCGGCCCGGTCCCAGGCATACATCTTGGAGAGGAGCCCCTCGATGGGAACCTCGACGTAGTCGGGGTCGGCCATGTAGGCCTCGCGGTCGGCAAAGGCGAGACGCTTGGCCTCGACCATCACGTGGATGCTCTCCGCCGTGTTACAGCCCATCTCCTTCAGGCCAAAGGTTTCCACGATATTGAGTTCCTGAAGCAGCACGTGCCCGCTGGAGTTGGGCGGGGCCTCATACACCCTATACCCGTGATAGGTGGTGGAGATAGGCTCCTGCCAGGTACAGTGGTAGTCGGCCAGGTCCTTCTCGGAGAGGAGCCCGCCCTGCTCCCGGCTGAAGCGCAGCATCTCCTCGGCCAGCTCACCCCCGTAGAAGGCCTCGGTCCCTCCCTCGATTATCTTCTCGAAGGTGTCGGCCAGGTCTCGCTGGTAGAGCAGATCCCCGGGCCCCAGGGGCCGGCCCTCGGGAGCGAAGATGGGTCGAGAGGTGGGAAACTCGCAGAGGAAGCGGTCGGAGGCGATGTCTCGGGCCAGGTGGTGACTTACCGGGAACCCGTTACGCGCCAGGTCTATGGCCGGCTCCAGCACCTCGGCCAGCTTGAGGATTCCGTATCGCTCATGGGCCGAAAGCCAGGCGTCCAGCAGCCCCGGTACCGAAACAGACAGTATCCCCTTTTCGGGTATTCCGCTATCAGCGAACCTCTCCCTATTAGCCGCGTAGGGCGCCGGACCGGTGCCGTTCACAACATCTATCTTACCCGTCTCCCGTCGGTACACCATAATGTAACCGTCGCCACCTATCCCCGACATCTGGGGCTCTACCACGTTGAGGGCCGCAGCGACGGCTATGGCTGCATCGACGGCGTTGCCCCCCTTCTGCAACATGCTTATCCCAGCCTGGGAGGCCAGGGGATGTCCCGATGAGACCATCCCGTTGCGTCCCATGATATCGGGCCTGTGGGCCTCGAACTGGACACCGTGGGGAGTACGGGTCATAGGGTCCTCCTTTACCATCGGGGCTGGGGCCATTATAGCCCAGGCTGTATAAGGACTGAGCCACGGACCGAGGAGTGTTTAACGACCCTTTATCCAGAGCCTAGCGAAGGGTGCACCGCCACCGAGGGAGCATTAGATGAGGCGGTTTAATAAGTCCCTCGAAAAGGGGAGTGTCCCGACTCGTCCCGATACTCGGGACTCGGCGTCGGGACCGGGGGTTTGTCCCGACAAGTCGGGACCAAACCTAATTTTCCCTCCTTCCTGGCAGGAAGGGGGGACCAAGGGGGTATGGTCGAAACTGTTATTAAACACTCTCCCTAAACCCTTGTTGCCCCGCCTACAGGCAGGCCGTATAATGGCGGCGGCCTTCCGGCAATCGACACATCCCATCGAAAGGCCTTTGGGAGAGGCGTCTTTTATGCCGGGATATCTTCGATTCCGGGGCGAGGGGCGTGGTGGACGCGTTGGAGGCCCGGGGGTTTCGAAGAGGATTATCCAAGTTAGAAGGACTGTGATGGGGTCCTGATTTTCAGTATCGGCGGACAATACCAAACATAGCCAACGGGGGAGAGACGGTGGCAGCACAGACTAAACAGATGCATGAGAGGGATGTTCTAGGACGCCAGGTGGTGGACTTCGAGGCCCGGGTGGACGTGAAGAGGCTGCGCCGGGAGCGGATACAGCGGCTTCAGGCCGAGCTGGTCAAGGCCGACCTGGGGGCGATTCTCCTCTGGGACCCGGTCAACATGCGTTATGCCACCGGGACCCGGCTCATGGAGCCTTTCATGGTGCGCTTCAAGAACAGATCGGTCCTGGTGCCCCGGGAGGGAAGGCCCATTCTGTTCCAGCCCAGCCGGGTCGAGGGGCCTGTGGTGGGCGAAGATGTAGAGCTTCGCGATATGCTCACCTTCGAGTTCTGGCAGTGCGGCACCCACACCCTGGAGGCGACCGATATATGGGCCGGAAGAATGAAGGGGGTGCTGAAGGAGTTGGGCATCGCCGGGGAGAGGATCGGCATCGACAGGATGGACCCCGACAGCGTTTTCGCCCTGGCGGACCAGGGGGTGAAGATATGCGGCGCCACGGCCCCCATCGGGTGGGCACGGGCCATCAAGACGGTGGACGAGATCGCCCTAATTCGCCAGGCCTGCGCCATAGCCGATGTAGCCATCAGCAAGGTGCGGGACGCCATCGAGCCAGGGGTGACGGAGAACAAGTTGTTCTCAATAATGTCGGCGGTGAACCTCGAATACGGGGGGGAGAGGATCGACGGCAAGCTGCTGGCCGCCGGAGGCAACACCAACCCGTGGCTTCACCGGGAGGCGTCGGAAAGGG
The DNA here is from genome assembly GCA_022566235.1 of Chloroflexota bacterium. Taxonomy (GTDB): domain Bacteria; phylum Chloroflexota; class Dehalococcoidia; order Plut-88900; family Plut-88900; genus JACZVB01. The sequence goes on along the minus strand of JADFJI010000066.1, from coordinate 392 downwards.
TGGTGCGGCCCGGGGACCTGGTGGCGCTGGATACCGATATGGCCGGGCCTCTCGGCTATTTCGCCGACATCTCCCGCACTTTCCTGTGCGGTGATGTTAAACCCAATGAGGAGCAGACAGATGCCTATAAGCGGGCCTATGAATTCTTGCAGATCGGCATCCCCAAGTTCAGGCCCGGCGCAGCCTTTCAGGAGATAGCCGAGTCGATGCCCGAGGTGCCCGACGAGTACAAGGCCAACCGGTACGTGGTGCTGGCTCACGGGGTAGGCATGTCAGACGAGTGGCCAGCCCTCTACTTTACCGACACCAGCGAGACCGGTTTCGGAAACTACCCGGGAGAGATTCAGGAGAACATGGTGATGTGCATGGAGGCCAGCTTCGGCAAGGAGAAC